>DATBYN010000128.1:0-13019 GCA_036513695.1 Bradyrhizobium sp.
CAGCGAAGAATCCAGCACCTCGCCCCTTGCCCCTTCCAAAAGATCGAGCGCGTAGGTCTCGATCGTCAGCGGCCCACGCTTGCGCGGCAGTTCAGCAACCCTCTCGACGCGCGCGAACTCCTGGCTCAGATACGGCCCGCCGGGAAACGCCTCCGCCACAAAGAGCAGTTTTCCCGCAAGCAGCGCCGGATCAGGCTCGGGCATGTTGACCCAGCGAATGCGCTGCGTCGGCTGCACCACGCAGCTCCCTTTCGGCAGGTAGAAGGTGAGCCAGCTGGTGGTGCCGTAGTCCGGCGCCAGCACGCAGGTCGCGCCAACGCGCAGGCGAACCGCTTCGATCTCGCGCGCAAGCTCACGCCAGCCGACGCCGACGCTGCGCACGGTGGCATCGCGGCGTGAGAGCGTGAGCAAGCCGGTATCGGCCTGCACGATCAACAGCACGAACATCACGATGCCGGCAGGCAGAGCCCAGCGCGCGCAGAAATCGACGATGCGCTGCTGGCGCATTTCCCATCGCGTGATGTTGGCGGCAACCGCGGCCGCGATCGCGAAGGCCGGATAGACCGGTGCGAACCAGTTGGCCTCGACGCGGGCGTGCAGCGAATGCCAGATGAAATACGCAACGATGGTCCAGAACGTCGCATTGATCAGCGCGCGCGCGGCGGACGCACCGGCATTGCGCCTGGAGATCGCGTAAAGCCCCATTGCGCCGAGGATGAACACCAGGGGCGTGGCGAAGGCGATCTGGGTCGGGATCAATTCGCCGACGAACGCGATCCTGAAATCCTCAATGCGGGCGCGGCCGATCTGCTTGATGAAGGAAACCCAATGGTGATCGGCGTTCCAGAGAAAAACCGGTGAGAACAGCGCCAGCGAAACCACGCCGCCGAGATAGAGCCAGGGCGAGATCAGCCAGCGCCGCAGTTTTGGGACGGCGACCAGCCAGATCAGGATTGCCGGGCCGAAAAACATGGCCGTGTATTTCGACAATAGCGCCGCGCCGACCGCGGCGCCGACCGCAAGCCACCAAGCGCCGCGCCCGGTCTCCAGCACTTTTGCGAGAAAAAATAAGACAAAGCTCGAGGCCACCAAGAGCGGCGCGTCCGGCGTCACGATCATGGTGCCGACCGCGGCTATCAGCGTGACATTGAGCAGGATGGTCGCGGTCGCAGCCACCCGCCAGCCGCCGAACAGGATCGAGGCGGTGCGAAACACCGCCCAGCTCATCGGCAGCGCCAGCAAGATCGACACCAACCGCACGCCGAGTTCAGTGTCGCCGGCGATCACGGTGCCGAGCCGGATCACGGCGGCGACCATGGGCGGGTGATCGTAATAGCCGCCCGCGAGATGTTTCGACCACATCCAGTAATAGGCTTCGTCGAAGGTCAGCGGCGTCCAGGCGGCGGCGGCCAGCCGCAGCGCCACCAGCGCCGATATCGTCATCGCCGTGTTGCGGACCAGCCGCAAATCGTTTGGAGCCATTTAAGGGTTTCTATGGGTTCATCGCTTGCGCCAGACGAACAGCCCGGACATCGCGTAATTCCACACCACGCCCATCAGCGCGCCGGCCGCACCGGCCAGCCACCAGATCGGCTGTTGATCGTAAACCGAAAATGCGACGCCGACATTGGCGAACAGTCCGACGCTGCAGACGAGATAAAACAACAACAGCCCGCGCAGGATCGCAAAGCCCTTCAACCGCTGATCGCGATAGGTGAGAAAATTGTTGAGGATGAAATTGCTGGTCATGGCGACGAGCGCCCCGCAGGCCTGCGCCTCGGGAAACCGCCAATGAAATACATTTAGTGCGACGAACAAAGTGGCCAGATGCACGAACAGGCCGGTCGATCCGACCATCGCAAACAACAAAAAGCGCAGCGACACCACGTCGTTGGTCAGCTTGGCGAGCACCAGGCCCAAGAAATCCAGCGCCACCATCGAATCGAGCTTGCTCTCGCCGTGCAGCCGCGAGCCGAAGGCATAGGGAATTTCCGTCACGCGGAGATCGCCCCGCGCGCTGGCGACGACATCGAGCAGGATCTTAAAACCCTGGGTCGATAGCTGCGGCGCCAGTTGCTCGAACTGGTCCCGGCGGATCATGAAGAAGCCGCTCATGGGGTCGGCGATCTTGATCCGCAGCACGCGTTTTGCGACTTCGGTAGCGAGCGCGCTGGCGCCGGCGCGCTGCTTGTCAAAACTGTCGGCGCTGCCGCCTTCGATATAGCGGCTGCCGACGACGAGATCGGTTTTGCCGCCTTGCAGCAGCGCCAGCATTTTTGCAAGCTGCGTCTCGTCATGCTGCAAATCGGCATCGATGACCGCGGCATAGGGCGCGCTCGATGCTAAAATGCCCTCGATGCAGGCGCCGGACAGGCCGCGCCGACCGATCCGCCGGATGCAGCGGACACGGGAATCCTGCCGCGCCAGGCCGCGCACGACATCCCAGGTGCCATCGGGGGAATTGTCGTCCACGAATACAACTTCAAAAGCAACAGCGGCGAGCGCGGTCTCCAATCGCCGAAACAGCGTTAAGACGTTGTCGCGCTCGTTGAAGGTGGGGACGACGACCGAAAGCTCCGGCAACGCCACCGCCCGCGGCGGGCCTTCGGGGCCCGGTCTGATGGCTTCATTCATGAGGGCCAAGCGTATATCTGCGCCGCCGGGGGAAGCCAAGGGAAGCCAAACGGAGCCGAGGCGAAGCCAAGCCGGTCCGAAACCGGGGTTGCAGAAGCCTGAAAGGGGCAAAACAGGCCCTAAAATGCCAACGACCACGAACAGGGGGTGCGCGTACATCCGGCGCAGCCGATCTATTCAGTGGTCGTCCCAGCGCCGGAGCTATCACGCATCGACGTCGCCGTTGGGCGTTAGATAGCCGCGATCCCCGCCTTCCGCAAGGGGCCCCGCGCGGAAACCCGCCTATTGCGGCACCTCGCGGACCACCGGACCCCTGACGGGCGGCGGGGCCGGTGCGGCCTGCTGCTCGGCCTTGATCGGCTTTGCAGGTTTGCTGGTTTGTCCGATCGGCACGTAGAAGAACGCCATCCCCAGCACGGCTGCCGCGACAAGTGCACCCAAAATGCCCGCTAGTTTTTCCGATTCCATCTCGATATCCCGTCAGCCCGTCGATCCAAATACACTCCGTGCAAACAGACCTGCAACGCTTTACTGACAATTTGGGTAACTATTTCGGCGCCTTGTGCTTGATGAAGGCGGTCACGATGTCTTTTTGCGCTGCCGCGATCGCGCTATTGGCGGTGGTCATGTGTGCGCCCGCATCGACATCGGGAAATTGCATCGACAGATAATCGACCAGCGTCACCCGAAAATTCTGCCGTTCGGACGGACATACGGTGGCAATCAGGGAAGTAAAATCCTGTCCCGACATGGCCTTGTTGCTGTCGCGGTTATATTCCTGTGCCAGACAATTCCAGTAGGAGTCGCGTCCCACCACCGCGTCCCGGTGCGCTTCGTCGACCTCGCCGGCAATGGCAACAGAAGGCAACATGGCAATAACCGCCAGAATAATCGACCGCATCTTGTTCTCCTTTTTTTGTCATTCTAGCGTGAACGCCGGGCCTCCGTAAACGCGCTCGCGCCGCCGCGAGCGAACTGGCCAATCACGATTGATTTGACTAGGGTCGGCCCGACCAGGTTCCGTTCGCGACGAGAGTAGCCGGTGAGCAAGACACCCAAAAAATCCGCAAGCAAGACGCCGGTAACCAAGACGCCGGTAACCAAAGCGCCTGAGACCAAAGCGCCTGCAAAATCCGCTTCGAAGAACTCAGGCCATATCTATATCGGCGTCGGCGGCTGGACTTTTGCGCCGTGGCGCGGGGTTTTTTATCCGGAAAAGCTGACGCAGGCCAAAGAGCTGGAATATGCGGCTTCAAAGCTGACCTCGATCGAGATCAACGGCACCTATTACGGCTCGCAAAAGCCGGAGAGTTTTCGGAAATGGGCGCGCGAAGTGCCCGATGGTTTTGTGTTCTCGGTGAAAGGGCCACGCTTTGCCACCAACCGCCGGGTGCTGGCGGAGGCCGGCGATTCCATCAAGTATTTTTACAACACCGGCGTGCTTGAGCTCGGCGATCGCCTGGGTCCGGTGCTCTGGCAATTCGCGCCGACCAAGAAATTCGACGAAGCGGACTTTGGCAAGTTTCTGGAATTGCTGCCGCGCAAGCTCGAGGGACGCGCGCTGCGCCATGTGGTCGAGGTCCGCCATGCCAGCTTTTGCGTGCCGGAGTTCATCGCGCTGCTGCGAAAATTTCAAACACCTGTCGTGTTCGCCGAGCACGGTAGCTATCCGGCGATCGCGGACGTCGCCGGCGATTTCGTCTATGCGCGGTTGCAGAAGGGCAATGACGAGATTGCGACCTGCTATCAGCCAAAGGCGCTCGACGCCTGGGCGAAGCGGCTGCAGCTATGGGCCGATGGCGGCGAACCGGACGATCTGCCGCGCGTCGATCCAACAAGCGCCAAGAAAGCCCCGCGCGACGTATTCGCCTATGTGATCCACGAGGGCAAGGTGCGCGCACCGGCCGGCGCGATGGAATTGATCGAACGCGTGAAATAATCAGGGCATGCGATGGCCAAGGCCAAAAAGCTCTTCACCATCGGCTATGAGCAGACGCCGCCGAAAGCGGTGCTCGACGAGCTGGAACGCTCGGGAGTGAAGCTCTTGGTCGACGTCCGCGCTGTCGCCTCCTCGCGCCGGCCCGGATTTTCCAAGAACCAGCTTGCCGCCGGACTCGACGAACGCGGCATCTCATATCTGCATCTGCGCGGGCTCGGCACACCGAAGGAAGGGCGCGAAGCCGCGCGCGGCGGCAAATTCGAGGCGCTCCACAAGATCTACGCGAAACATCTGAAGACGCCGCAAGCGAGGGAAGAACTCGACGAGCTCTCCGCGCTGGTCAAGAAATCCGGACCTGTCTGCATTCTCTGCTACGAGCGCGATCATCTGCACTGCCACCGGCAATGGATTGCCGAGATCATCGAGGAGCGCGACGGGGTGAGGGTCGAGAATCTGGTCGCGCCGCAGGCGTGAAGGCCGTCATTCCGGGCCTGCGTCAAGGGGCGCATCCCGGAATGACGAAAGAGGGCTTCACGCGCCGCCTCACCCCTCGCCAGCCAACCGAAACGTGCCCTCCATCATCTGCACGCAGGCCCCGCCGACATGCGCAGATGCAGTGACGCCCTTCTCCTTCCGCACCCGCGTCTGCAGCAGGCTGGGCCGCCCCATGTCAAAGCCCTGCCCGATGCGCAGCTTCAATTCGCCATCCCGTTCACTTGAGAGATCGCCGAGCAGCGCCGCGGCGGCGACGGTGGCGCTTCCGGTAGCGGGGTCTTCGGAAAGGCCGCTCGATCCCGGGTGAAACATCCGCGCCTGCAGGTCGCATGGTTTTTCGGATGGCGCTACGTCACGCGTATAGAAATAGATCGCATCGCTGCCGTCGCACGGGAACGCACGGGCAAATGCGGCACCGTCGGGTTTTGCACGCCTCAGCGCGTCGCGCGAGTTTAGTTCCACGATCAGGAACGGCAGCCCGACCGAGGCAATCAGCGGCGGATGCCGATCTGTCATGACATCCGCTGCCGAGAGCGACAGGCAGGAAGCGGCCTGTTCGGCGCTGAACGCTGTCAGTTTCCTGAGCGGCTGCGGCGCGGTGAGTTCGGCGCCGACCGCCTTGCCCTGCTCTGTCAGAACCTCAACCGGCACGAGGCCGGCGCCTTCCTCGAACAGGAATCGCTCCGGCGGTTTTGCAGCCTGCGTCGCCAGCACAAAGGCGGTCCCGACATTGGGATGGCCCGCGAACGGGATTTCGGAGCGAACCGTGAAAATGCGAACCTGCGCATCATGCGCGGCATCGCGCGGCGGCAGCACGAACGTCGTCTCCGAATAATTGAACTCGGACGCAATCGCCTGCATCTGCGCGGTCGACAGCCCGCCGGCATCCAGCACTACCGCAAGCGGATTGCCGCCGAAGGCGCGGTCGGTGAAAACGTCCACGGTGATATAACGCCGTTGCATTTTATCTCTCCCTATCCCAATTGCCACACCGTCATCGGGCGGTCATAGCCCCTGATCGCGACTTCGCCAAGCGAGACGGCGTCGCTTCCGTCTTCGCCGAGCGCGTCGCGGACGGTTGCCGAGATCAGGATTTGCGAACCGAATTGCTTGTTGAGCGCTTCCAGCCGCGCCGCAAGATTCACGGTGTCGCCGATCACGGTGTATTCCTTGCGCCGGGGCGAGCCGATATTGCCGGCGACCACCTCGCCGAAATGAATGCCGATGCCGATCCGCAGCGGCCAGTGCGATGCTTCGTTGATGTGCTCCATCGCGGTGAGCATTTCACGTGCCGCTGCGACCGCATGATGCGCGGCGCCGGCGACCTCGAACGGTGCGCCGAACAGCGCCAGAAATCCGTCGCCCAAAAACTTGTTCACGATGCCGCCGTGGCGGTCGAGGATTTCGACCAGCACCGCGAACGCGCCGTCGAGCCGATCGACGACGTCCTTTGGCGAGCGCGAGCGCGCCGCCGCGGTAAAGCTGCGGAAATCGACGAACATCACGGCGACCCGGCGGATGTCGCTGTCGGTGCTCGGGCCTTCGAGCAGCAGCCGTTCTGCCACCTGCGGCGAGACGTGCTGGCCGAACAGGTTGGTGACGCGATCGCGCGCGGTCGCGGCCGCGACCGAGGCCGCGAATTGACGGCGCAACTGAACCCCGACCGCACCCGCCAAAACCCCTGATATCAGCAGCATCATGCTGCGCGCGGCGTGATACCAGATGAAGGGCGGAGGGTCGGCGGTCGCGACCGGATGATAGAACATCGCCATGTAAAACAGCTCGGCCGCCGCAACGAAGCCGGTAAAGGTCGACAACCAGAAGTCAAGTCGCAGCGTCGAGAGAACGATGAAGATAAAATAGGCGAACGGCATCACGAAGCCGAGTGCATCGACCGGCCCCATGTTTCGGATATGCACCGCCAGCCCGATGGTCGGCAACGAGGTTTCGATCAGCACGCTAAGATATCGCCGGATCGCCGCCACGTCGCGGTCGAGCCTCAGATGCCGGCGGATATTGCCCTGCACCCACAGCTCAAACAGGATAAACGGAGCAAGGATGACGCTGAGATAGATCGGACGGAACCGGCCGCGCCAGATGTGCTCCAGCCCTTCGGGGTCGATCAGATCGACGGTCCAGACAACGCCGAGCAGAACCAGTGCGGTGATGATCAGCGCCTTGATCCGCACCAATTCGGTCTGCATCACCTCCCGCATCAGGGCGTGATCGAACCCGGCCGACGCCGCGGATCGTTGTTCACTTTTGCCGCGCCATAACCCGAGCATCGTGCGTCCCCCGACGCAGCCTTTTTGTTTGACGCGTTTTCTTAGCGCGAACCGGTATCCACTTCGCTCGAAAACGCTATGTATTCTGCATCAATCGAGGGTGCGGCGGAAGCGCGTCACCGCAATGGTCATGGCGAACAACATCAGTGCAATCAGTGCAATTGTATCATACTGCAAATTCTGCGGCGTCGCGCCCTTCAGCATGATGGCGCGCACGATTCGCACGTAATGCGTGAGCGGCAGGCCTTCGCCGATGTATTGCGCCCAGATCGGCATGCCCGCGAACGGAAACATGAAGCCGGACAATAGAATGCTGGGCAGGAAGAACATCATCGACAGCTGCATCGCTTGCAGCTGGTTCTGCACGATAGTGGAAAACGTGTAGCCGATCGAAAGATTGGTGGTGATGAACAATGTCGAGAGCAGCGCCAGCAGCACAAGACTGCCGCGCACCGGCACCCCGAACAGCAGCACACCGATGCCGACGATCAGGGTCGCCTGGACGAAGCCGACCAGCACATAAGGAATGATCTTGCCGAACATCACTTCGACCGGCTTGATCGGCATCGACAATAGACTCTCCATGGTGCCGCGCTCGATCTCGCGGGTCACTGAAAGCGCCGTAAAGATCAGCATGGTCATGGTCAGGATGGTGCCGACCAGGCCCGGCACGATATTGAGCCGCGACGAGGCGGCCGGGTTATAGCGCGCATGGGCGCGGATCTCGAACGGCAGCGACGGTGGGTCGCCCGTAAACAAATCGTGCTGCAGCGCGGTCTGCACCACGACGCTGAGCGACGACAACGCCGCGCTAGCGGCGACCGGATCGGTCGCGTCAGCCGCGACCAACAGCGAGGGATGGTCACCACGCCGCACCGCGCGCTCAAAACCGCGGGGAATTTCCACGCCGAACAAGACTTTGCCCGACTGCAGGAGATTGTCGAACTCCGCGACATCGTGCACTTCGCGGGTGAAACGGAAATAGGCGGTATTTTCCAGCGCTTTCAGGATCGAGCGCGCGAGGTCAGAATCCTCCTGCAACAGGACTGCGGTCGGCAGATTGCGCGGCGTGGTGTTGATGGCGTAGCCGAACAGCAGGAGTTGCATCACCGGGATCATCACGATCATCCCGAACGAGACGCGGTCGCGTCGGAGCTGGATGAATTCCTTGATCACCATCGCAAAACTGCGGCGCCAGAAACCGAAGCGCGGCTCGGCTACCTCGCTCGCGTGGCTGGCTTGCTCGGCCAAGACACTCATTGAAACAAGACACTCATTGGAAATTATCCTTCGAGCGGGTCATTAGTTCGATGAAGACATCCTCCAGCGACGGCTCGCTAGGTTGCCAGTGCCATCGCGGTTGCGCGCGGTAGGGCGCGATGGTGGCTTCGAGCGCGGCCTTGTCGCGGCCGGAGACGTGCAGGCTGGTGCCGAACGGCGCCACCATGTCGATACCGGGCTTGCCGGCGAGCTCATCCTGGAGCTTGTGAAGGTCCTCGCCGGTCACCGTGTACGTGGTCAGCGCCGATTTCGCGATGACTTCGTCGACGGTGCCGTGTGCCAATAGATGACCGTAGGCGATATAGGCGATCTCGTGGCAGCGCTCGGCTTCGTCCATGTAATGGGTCGAGACCAACACCGTCAGCCCATCGGCTGCCAGCGCGTGGATCTCGTTCCAGAAATCGCGTCGCGCTTTTGGGTCGACGCCCGCGGTCGGCTCGTCCAAGAGCAGCAATTGCGGATTGGGCAGCGTGCAGGCGCCGAGCGCCAGCCGCTGCTTCCAGCCACCGGAAAGCTCTCCGGCGAGCTGCGCCTCGCGCCCCGTCAGGCCGAGGCGTTTTATCATGTCGCGTGCAGTCCCCTGAGGGTCGGGCACACCATAGAGCCTGGCGACGAATTCCAGGTTCTCGCGCACCGAAAGATCCTGATACAGGGAAAAACGCTGCGTCATGTAGCCGACCCGGCGCTTGATCTTGTCGGCGTCTCGGCGAATGTCGTAGCCCAGACACGTGCCCTCGCCGCTGTCGGGCGTCAGCAATCCGCAGAGCATGCGGATGGTGGTGGTCTTGCCGCTGCCGTTGGGGCCGAGGAAGCCGTAGATGGTGCCGCGCTTCACCTGCATCGACAGATCATGCACCACCTCGCGCCCACCAAAAGATTTTGTCAGGCCCCTGACATCGATCGCGATGTCGGATACGGAAGCGTGCGTCTCGGTCATTGCTTGTCCGCTACAGGTGTCTTGGCGTTGAGAAAGACGCTGATCGGCTGGCCGACCCGCAACGCATCGGGCCGCGCGGGACGCGCCTGGATCAGGTAGACGAGCTTGTTGCGTTCCTCGAGGCTGTAGATCACGGGCGGGGTATATTCCGCCGTCGTCGCGATGAAATAGATCTTTGCCGTGAGATCGGCGGCGCAGTTGTCGCAACTGACGCGCACCTCGTCGCCGATCACAAGCTTCGGCAGCTCCGTCTCCGGAACGAAGAACCTCAGCTTGATGTTGCCGGGCGGCATGATCGACAGCACCGGTCGCTGCGCCGGCACCATCTCGCCCTCGCGGAAATAGATCTGCTGAATGGTGCCGCTGACCGGCGCAAAGCCGATCCGCCGCGCCAGTCTCGTCTCCGAGGTTTTGACGCGGGCTTCGGCGACCCGTAGCGCCGAGACGGCGGCGTCAAGATTGGCCTGGGTCCCGGAGCCGGTCTTGCTCAAGGAGGCGGCGCGGTCATAGGTCTGCTGGGCATTGGCAAGCGTTGCCTTGTTCTGGTTCAAGTCGGCGAGCTGCAGATCATCGTCCACGGCATAGATTTGCTCGCCGGTCTTGACCTCTTCGCCCTCGCGAACGCTGAGCCTGGTGACGCGCCCGGTTTCGTCGGGGCTGACGAAGATCATGTCGGCTTCGACCCAGCCCTGAAAGCCCGGATCCTTGCGCTCGTTGCAGCCGGCGAGCACCACCGCAAGCGCCAGCGCTACCAAAATTTGCAAAACCCTTCGCGACGAAGTCATGTCGTCCTCCGTTCGCCAAAAATCAGGTCGAGATGGACGCGAAACATCTCGCTCGCGTCGAGCGGCGCGTGCCGGGCGAACAGTCCCTGCCAGATCACGGCGACAATGACGGGGGCGACCACGATCTGCGGAAACTGCGCGAGGCCTTGGTTCCGGATTTCGCCGCTCTTGATGCCGAGCTCGAGCAGCGCCCGCATGCCGGCGAGGCCGCGCGACACCACCTCGCGGTAATAGAAGTCCGCGACGCTCGGAAACCTCGCGCCCTCGGCGACGATCAGGCGGAGGATGTCGCCGCGCCGCGTCGATACCACCTCCCGCGCAAAGGTCTGCGCGAAGTTCTCAAGCGCCGCACGGACCGACCCGCCCGGAGGCGGCGGCGCGGCAAGACGGCCGATCAGCGGCACCAGCGCGGTCCGCACCAGTTCCTGAAACAGTGTCTCCTTGTCGGCGAAGTGCAGGTAAATCGTGCCCTTGGCGACGCCGGCGCGGCTGGCGACATCGTCGAGCCGGGTCGCGGCATAGCCGCGCGCGATGAATTCATCCAGCGCCGCCTCGATGATGGCCGCCCGCCGCTCCGCCGCGCGTGCGGCGCGGCTGGACGCAGGTTTTGGGAAGGTGGCCTCCGGCAAGGCCGGCGTTGACGGCTTGACTGGCGCGGCCTTCTCGGCGCGCCGGCGCTTGGCTGGCATCGCTGATATCCCTCCCTTGGTGCGGTTCGCGCACTTGGCGTTGGCTAAATATGACTGACTGGTCAGTCATTGTCAATAAATGCCGGACTGCGTGGTCTTCACGTCGTCGTCCATTTCGAGAGTGCTGCCATTCGGCCTCGTCATGGCCGGGCTGTCCCGTCTTCCGGTTGCCAAGACGTAGATGCCCGGGCATAGGCGAGCGGAAGCGACGCCGTCCTTCGGACGGCTAAGCCCAGGAATGACGACACTGCTCAGTGAACAGCAATGAAACGCCGGTCAGCTGTGAAACTTCAAGCCATCCACAATCTTGTCGATCACCTTGCGCTCGGCGCGCATGGCGAGACCGACCAGATTGAGCTCGGCACGGATTACCGCCCTCACCGCCTCGCGGTTGGCTGCATCATGCGTGGTCTTGAACATGTCCTCGGTATAGACCGCAGGCGTTACATTTCGCGCCAGCGCCCGCTCGAGCGCGCGGGTGAGCGCCGGCCCGTCGGCGCCGTAGATCAGGATCGGCTGGCCGATCAGCGACAGATATTTTGTGCCGGACCCGTCTTCATAGGGCTCGCCGATGCAGTCGGGAAATGCCGCCGCGATCCCTGAGGTCAGGAACGACGCAACGTTCAGCTTCTGCCACGCCTCAAGGTCGGTCCGGATCACGACCGCGATCTTGGTGTCGAATTGCATGGGTTGTTTTTCCACTGTCATTCCGGGGCGATGCCAAGCATCGAACCCGGAATCTCGAGATTCCACGATGCGCAATTGCGCATCGGGGTTCACCGCTGCGCGGTGCCCCGGAACGACAATTGCCAATGACGATTGCTAAATCTACCCCTTGGCGTCGCAGGCCCAGGCGCGGATCACGCATTCCTTGCCGCCAAATTCGTAGCATTTTTTCGTCGCCTCGTTGAGCGAGCTCGAAATGTGGGGTTTTATCGCGTAACCATGGGCACCGCAGGGGTTGGTCATGTCGATCGATAATGCCGCACAGGCGCGCTTCATCGTCACCGCCGTGCAATCGCCCTTGCACTGCTTGAGCGCCGCGGCGCGCGCCGCGTTTTCGGCCGGATAGTCGTAGGCCTGGCCATAGGCGCCGCATTTGCCCATCGCGAACGCGCCGGCCGCCCAGGATTCCGTAACGTAGCGCGATGCGCCGAGCGCCAAGGTCAGCGCAAGAAGAAACAGCGCGCGGCGTTGCGCGATGGCAGTCGAAACGATCAAGATCCCCTCCCCCGAGGCCCGGCGGCCGCAAACTTAAGGGAGAGGACGTTTCAACTTGGTGAACGAGAGATTGAAAATTGGGACTGCGTAGGGTCGGCAAAGGCGCTCTTGCGCCGTGCCCACCATCTTTCTCTTCTGAGCAAATGGTGGGCCCGCGGAGCCTGTCATCGGGCGGCGCTTCGCGCCGACCCGTTGGCTTTGTCCTACGCTCTGCGCGCGGCCTCCAGCGCCTGCGGGGTGTCGATATCCAAAAACGCGCCGTGGCCGTCGACCGGGACTTCGGCCACCGCCTCGCTGTGCCGCGCGATCAGATGGCGGGCGCCGATATCGCCGTCGAGCGTCATCAATTCGTTGAAGAAGCGGCGCGACCACAACACCGGATTGCCGCGCCTGTTGTCGCTGACGGGCACCGCGATCAGATTGCCGCGCTGCGGCGTGAACGCCTCGATCAAGCGGTCGATCAAATGTGCATCGATCAGCGGCATATCGCCCAGGCACACCACCGCGCCGTCGGCGTTTTCAGGCACCGCCGAAATGCCCGCGCGCACGGAACTCGCAAGGCCGTTGGCGAAATGCGGGTTGCGCACGAATTTTACCTTCAGCCCCTGCAACACCTTCTCGACCTGTTCGGCCTGATGCCCGGTCACCACAATGACGTTCGTCGCTTTTGAGGCCAGCGCCTGCTCGGTCACGATCCGCACCAGCGGCTTGCCGCCGAGTTCGGCCAACAGCTTGTTGGGACCGCCCATCCGG
>DATBYN010000129.1:0-14424 GCA_036513695.1 Bradyrhizobium sp.
ATCAATTCGGCTGCCTCGAGCCGCTTGAGCAGCGGGGTCAGCGTGCCCGAATCCAGAAACAGCCGTTCGCCGACGTCCTTGACGGAGAGGCCATCGCGCTCCCACAGCACCAGCATCACCAGATATTGCGGATAGGTCAGCCCGAGCCGGTCGAGCAATGGCTTGTAGACCCGGTTGAACGCGTGCGCGGTGGAATAGATCGCGAAGCAGAGTTGATTGCCGAGCAATAGGGGCAAGTCCGTCGCGAGTTTCCTGGCCATCACAACCTCGTCAAATCACAAGCTTACCGTTCATTGTGGGGTCGGAACCGCCCGCGATCAATTGTTACCAATTAAATTGCGTGCCGTTCTCTTTTCTATATTGTGCACAATTAAATTGTGTGCAATATAGATGACACCGAAACCGCATTAGGGAGAACCACCATGTCAGTCAACGTGCTCTACAAGACCAGTGCCAAGGCTACCGGCGGCCGCGATGGCCACGCCGCCACGCTTGACGGAACGTTCGACGTCAAACTCGCGACCCCGAAGGAACTGGGTGGTGGCGGCGGCGCCGGCAACAATCCCGAGCAGCTGTTCGCGGCCGGATATGCCGCCTGCTTCATTGGCGCGATGAAGTTCGTTGCTTCCCAGGGCGGCCCGAAAGTGCCCGCCGATGCGGCGGTGACCACGACGGTCGGCATCGGGCCGCGCGCGGCCGGTGGCTTTGGCCTCGATATCGATCTCGCCATCTCCCTCCCCGGGGTTCCTCGCGCAGAAGCCGAGACGCTGGTGGAGAAGGCGCACCAGGTGTGCCCCTATTCCAACGCCACCCGCGGCAACGTCGATGTGCGCCTGAAGATTGTGTAAGACCGGTGGGCCCGCCGCGACAATCGGCGGGCCATTCGCCCGAAGTTTCAGCCAGCGACCGGCGCGGCTCGTCGTCGGTCCTGGCATGCGCCTACGCGCGCGAAGCCATTGCTGCCGCCCCAGAACCTCGCTAGCTCTGGAAACCGAACGCTCCTGCCATTCCAACTTCCCTTTGAGCGAAGGTTGTTTCCATGACTTCCAAAACCGCCACCGGCGCGATGACCGGACTGCGCGTGATCGATCTCACGCGGGTTCTTGGCGGTCCCTACTGCACGCAAATCCTCGCCGACCACGGCGCCGACGTGATCAAGGTCGAGCCGCCCGCCGGCGATGAGGTACGCGACTGGGGCCCGCCGTTCCACGGCGAAGACGCGGCCTACTTCGTCGGCATCAACCGCAACAAGCGCTCGATCGGGCTCGACCTCGCTTCCGTCGGCGGCCGCGCCGTGCTGATGAAATTGCTCGAGCGGGCCGACGTCCTGATCGAGAATTTCAAGCCGGGCACGCTCGACAAATGGGGCATCGGCAACGACGTGCTGCGTGAAAAATTCCCGAAACTCGTGCACTGCCGGATCTCCGGCTTCGGCGGCGACGGACCGCGCGGCGGCAATCCCGGCTATGACGCCATCATTCAGGCCATGACCGGCATGATCGCCGCGACCGGCTCGCCGCAATCGGGTCCGATGCGCATCGGCGTGCCGCTGGTCGACATCTCCACCGGGCTTTACGCTGCGATCGGCATTTTGATGGCGCTTTCAGAGCGCCAGAGATCCGGCCTCGGGCAATTCCTCGAAACCACGCTGTACGAAACTGGCCTTTCCATCATGCATCCGCATGCGGCGAATTACTTTATGCACGGCAAGCCGCCGCAGCTCACCGGCAACGAGCATCCGAATCTCGTTCCTTACGCGATCTTCCCGACCAAGACCGACAACATTTTTATTGGCGTCGGCAATGACGGCACGTTCAGAAAACTCTGCAAGGAGATCGGCAAGCCCGAACTCGCGGGCGATCCGCGCTTTGCCCGCAACAAGGATCGCATCGCCAACCGTGATGCGCTGCGTGCGGAGCTTGCCGCGGTGTTCAGCCTCTACGATGCCGAACCGCTATGCGATCGCCTGCTCGCCGCGGGCCTGCCGGCCGGCCCGGTGCAGAGGATCGACCAGGCGCTGACCAGCGCCCACGCCGCCCATCGCGTCGATGTCATCGAGAAGGACTGGTACAAGGGGGTCGCCTCCCCGATCCGTCTCGAACGCACCAAACCAAGCCTGCGCAATGTGCCGCCAAAATTCAGCGAGCACACCGGCGAGGTGCTGACGGAATTCGGATACTCTAAAGCCGAGATCGATAACCTCGTCGCCAAAGGCGTGGTCTGCGGCCCCGAGCGCAAGCGCTAGTACCCCACCACGAGTCGTCCCCGCGAAAGCGGGGACCATAACACCGGCTTTCGTTGTTAAGGAAGCCGTCTCCCCCTGTGCTCTAACGATAGTACACGGCGTATGGGTTCCGCCTTCGCGGGGACGACACCTACCGGGGTCCGCCCTCCGTCCATTTTACCGCTTCCCTTGGCCGGCGCTTCCCCCGTACCATCCCCTTGTCTATACAGTCATTTACCCGTCATCCGCCGCTGTTAACGCGCATAATGGAGAGATGACGGTTCATTCCGGAGGGGGTTTTATGCTATTTCGACAATTCGGCCTTGCCGCGACGCTCACGGCCACGCTTGCGCTCGCTAGTCCAGCTCAGGCCGTGACCGAGATCCAGTGGTGGCATGCGATGACCGGCCCGAACAACGACGTCGTGGTCAAGCTCGCCAATGACTTCAATGCCTCGCAGAGCGACTACAAGATCGTCCCGACCTTCAAGGGCGGCTACGCCGACGTGCTCAATGCCGGGATCGCGGCGTTTCGGGCCGGCAATGCGCCGGGCATCATGCAGGTGTTCGAGGTCGGAACGGCGACCATGATGGCGGCCAAAGGCGCCATCAAGCCGGTTTCCGAACTAATGAAGGAGCAGGGCGAAAGTTTTGACCCAAAATCCTATCTGCCGGCGATCACCGGCTACTACTCGACCTCGAAGGGCGACATGCTGTCGTTTCCGTTCAATTCGTCGAGCATGGTGCTGTGGATCAATCTCGATGCGCTGAAGAAGGCCGAGATCGCCGAGCCGCCGAAGACCTGGCCGGAGCTGTTCGCCGACGCCAAGAAATTGCACGCGACGAGCCCGACCTGCGGCTTCTCCGGATCCTGGATTACCTGGGGATTGATCGAGCAATTTTCCGCCTGGCATAACGTGCCGATCGGCAGCAAGGCCAATGGTCTGGATGGCTTCGAGACCGTGCTTGAATTCAACAACCCGCTGGAGACGAAGCTCTTGGAGAGCCTCGTCGATCTGCAGAAGGACAAGAGCTACGATTATTCGGGGCGGACCAACACCGGCGAAGGCCGCTTTACGTCGGGCGAATGTCCGATGTACCTGACCTCCTCGGCATTTTATCCGAACGTCAAGGCGAACGCGAAGTTCAACTACACTGCGGTTTCCATGCCGTATTTTCCGGATGTCGACGGCGCGCCGCAGAATTCGATCATCGGCGGTGCATCGCTGTGGGTGATGGGCGGCAAGGCGCCGGAGGAATATAAGGGCATAGCAAAATTCTTCACCTTCCTGTCGGACACCGATCGCCAAGTCTATCTGCACGAGGTTTCCGGATATTTGCCGATCACCAAGGCCGCTTACGAAAAGACCAAGGCCTCGGGCTTCTATGAGAAAAACCCGATCCTCGAAGTCCCGCTGAAGGAATTGACCAATAAGCCGCCGACCGACAATTCGCGCGGCCTGCGCTTCGGCGGCATGGTGCAGATGCGTGATGTCTGGTCCGAGGAGATCGAGGCCGCGCTCGCCGGCAAGAAGTCGGCGAAGGAAGCCCTCGACGCGGCGGTGTCGCGCGGCAACCAGATGCTCCGGCAGTTTGAGCGCACCGCCGCCAAGTAGCGGTGGGGAAGATCGCGGCCGGGTTCAGCCCGGCTGCGATCGATCACGCGAGGCATCATGGAAAACCGGGCGATTTTTTCGGGCAAGCTGCTGCCGTATCTTTTGATCCTGCCGCAGCTTGCGGTCTCGCTGATCTTTTTCTATTGGCCGGCGCTGCAGGCGCTGCAGCAATCGTTCCTGGTGCAGGACGCCTTCGGGCTCTCGACCGAGTTTGTCTGGTTCGAGAATTATGTCAGCCTGCTGAAGACTCCCGAATACTATCACGCGATCGGCGTCACCTTTGTTTTTTCGGCGCTGGTGGCATTCTTTTCGCTGACACTTGGCTTGCTGCTCGCTGCCATGGCGAACCACAACATCCGGGGTGTCCAGATTTATCGCACCTTCCTCATTATTCCCTATGCGGTGGCGCCGGCGGTTGCCAGCGTGCTCTTCATCTTCATGTTCCAGCCCGGCCTCGGCATGATCGCGCGCGCCTTGCAGCGCAACGGCATCGACTGGAATCCGGTGCTCAACGGCACCCATGCGATGATCCTGGTCGTCATTGTCGCGGTCTGGAATCAGATCAGCTATAATTTTCTTTTCTTCCTCGCCGGCCTGCAGGCGATCCCGAAAAGCGTGATCGAGGCCGCCGCGATCGACGGCGCCAAGCCGATGCGCCGATTCTGGACCATCGTGTTTCCGCTGCTGTCGCCGACGACGTTCTTCCTGATCATCGTCAACATCACCTATGTGTTCTTCAATACGCTTGGCATCATCGATACCGCGACCGGCGGCGGCCCCAACGGTGCCACGCAGACGCTCGTCTACAAGGTGTTCCAGGACGGCAAGGGTGGCACCGATCTTGGCGGCTCGGCCGCGCAGTCGGTGATCCTGATGATCATCGTGGTCGCGCTGACCGCATTTCAATTTCGCTACGTCGAAAAGAAGGTTCATTACTGAACGCCATGGTCGAGCATCGCCGCTTTGGAAACCTGCTGCCGCATCTGGTCCTCTTGGCCGGCGTTGCGATCGTCGCCTTTCCGGTCTATCTCGCCATCATCGCCTCGACCCACGACAACACGGTGATCGCCAACGGCCAGATGCCGCTCTACCCCGGTTCGCACGGGCTCGAGACCTACTGGAACACCATCGTCTCCGGCACCGGCAGGACCACGCGCCAGGCGGTCGGCGTCATGATGCTCAACAGCCTGATCATGGCAATCGGGATTGCGGTCGGAAAAATCGCGATCTCGATCATCTCGGCCTATGCGATCGTGTTCTTCGCGTTCCCGTTCCGGATGACGGCGTTCTGGACCATCTTCATCACGCTGATGCTGCCGGTCGAGGTACGCATCTTTCCGACCTACAAGATCACCAGCGACCTGCACATGCTCGATTCCTATTCGGGGCTGATCTTGCCGCTGATCGCCTCGGCGACCGCGACGCTGTTGTTTCGTCAATTCTTCATGACGGTGCCGAAGGAGCTGGTGGAAGCCTCGAAGATCGACGGCGCCGGCCCGATCCGGTTTTTCTGGGATACGCTGCTGCCGCTGTCGGTGACCAACATCGCAGCCTTGTTCGTGATCCTCTTCATCTACGGCTGGAATCAGTATCTCTGGCCGCTCCTGATCACGACCCGCGACGACATGCAGACCATCGTGATCGGCATCAAGAAAATCATCGACGTGCGCGACGCCCTGACCGAATGGCAAGTGGCAATGGCGACCGCCGTGCTCGCCATGCTGCCGCCGGTCGCAGTCGTCGTGCTGATGCAACGCCTGTTCGTCAAAGGCCTGATCGAGACGGAAAAGTGAGATGGCAAACGTAACGCTGCGCGACGTCCGCAAGACCTACCCAAGCGGCTTTGAGGCCATCAAGGGCATTGGCCTCGAGGTCGGCGACGGCCAGTTCTGCGTGCTGGTCGGCCCCTCCGGCTGCGGCAAGTCGACGCTGCTGCGGATGGTGGCGGGGCTCGAGACCATCACCGGCGGCGACATCGACATCGGCGGGCGCATCGTCAACCAGGTCGAGCCGGCCGAGCGCGACATCGCGATGGTGTTCCAGAACTACGCGCTCTATCCGCATATGAGCGTCTACAACAACATGGCCTACGGCCTGCGCAACCGCGGCATGGCCGAACCCGAGATCGATACTCGCGTGCAGGAAGCCGCGCGTATTCTCGAAATCGGCCCGATGCTGGGCCGCAAGCCGGGGCAGCTCTCCGGCGGGCAGCGCCAGCGTGTCGCGATGGGCCGCGCCATCGTGCGGCAGCCGAAAGTGTTTCTGTTCGACGAACCTTTATCCAACCTCGACGCCAAACTGCGCATCGCGATGCGCGTCGAAATCCGCAAATTGCAGCGGCGATTGAAAACGACGTCGATCTACGTCACCCACGACCAGCTCGAGGCGATGACGCTCGCCGACATTCTGGTGGTCATGAATGGCGGCCAGGTCGAGCAGATCGGCGACCCGCTCTCAATCTATCAGAAGCCGGCAACGACCTTTGTTGCTTCCTTCATCGGTGCACCACCGATGAACCTGATGGCGCTGCGCGACTCCGGCGTCGGCGCGGAAGCCCCCGGCGAGAGCATTTTGGGCGTCCGACCGGAGGATATCGTGATTTCGAGCGAGACGCCCGCAAACGGACTTGCGCTTAACCTGACGGTGGAGGCGATCGAACGCGTCGGTGCCGAGACTTATGTTTACGGCGTCCGCGCCAAACAAGGCGACGCGCCGACCATCAGCACCAAAGCGGGCGAATTACCGCCGAACGAGGTGATCGTGCGCGTGCCCGGCGCCGTCGGACCCGCCATCGGCGAACCGATCCGGGCCACCGCGCCGCGCGAAAAGCTGCATTTATTTGCCTCCGACGGCCGCAAGCGGATCGAGCTATAGGCCAAATTAACATTTATCACTCCCGGGCACGCGCCAGCGCAAACCCGGAATGACGTTTGCATGGAGCACTTTGTCGCGGTTCCACGGGTGCTTGAACGTCCGTAGAATCATGCCCATATTTCCGTGGACCGGACGGCAAAGCCGCCAGCTGGTCACCATGGGGCGCCGCAAGGGCCCTGAAATGCCAAAGTCGCTTCGAGAGGACTTTGTAAAATTATGTCTCGTGTTCCTTCGTTATCCAGTCCGTTCCTGCTGGGATTCGACGAAATCGAGCGTGCGCTCGATCGCGTCGTCAAAGGCGCCGACGGTTATCCGCCCTACAATATCGAGCGGTGCGACCGCAACAACGGCCAACCCGAACGGCTGCGCATCACGCTGGCGGTGGCGGGATTTACCCGCGACCAACTCGATGTAACCATTGAGGAAAACCAGCTTGTGATCCGGGGCCGCCAGCAGGACGACAAGGCCCGGCAATACATCCATCGCGGCATCGCCGCGCGCCACTTCCAGCGCACCTTTGTGCTGGCGGAGGGGATGCACGTGCTGGGCGCGGATTTGAAAAACGGGCTGTTGTCGATCGATCTGGCCCGGCCCGAGCCGGAAAGGATCGTTAAGACAATTGCTATCAATGAGCACGAATAATGGGAACGAGTAGCGGACTCGACCGCTTAGACTGACAGAGGAGTCGAGACCATGACTGAAGGTAATGTTGAGTTTGAACCGAACAGCGTCTCACCGGAGGCGCTGGCGACCCTGGGCGAGGGCCATATCGCCTATGTGAAGCAGATCCGTTCCGAGGACGTACCGGGGTTGTTTCCCCAGGCGCCGAAAATCGCGCCGGGCCTAAAACTGTTCGCACTCCATGCCGCCGACGGCACGCCGATCATGCTGACCGACAGCCGGGAAGCAGCGATCGCGAATGCGTGGAGCAACGAGCTGCAGGCCGTCAGCGTTCACTGAGCGCTGACCTTGCTGCTGTCACTGAACGGCGCTCGCCGGTGTCGCTGACGTTGCGGCAAATGAACGATGTCATACGCGGGCTTGACCCGCGTATCCATCAAACTTCGTAACAACTTTTTCTGAAGGATGGATTGCCGGGTCAAGCCCGGCAACGACAGACGTTGCGTATCAAGCAGCGCTTGCCGGCGGCAGCGCCAGGACCGAATAGATCGCTTGCGCGTCGCGCGAGGCGCGGAGCTTCTTGGCGACGTCCTGGTCGCGCAACAGCCGCGCGATCCGGGCCAGCGCCTTGAGATGATCGGCGCCGGCGCCCTCGGGCGCCAACAGCAAAAACACCAGATCGACCGGCTGGCCGTCCATCGCCTCGAAATCGATCGGGCGCTCGAGCCGGGCAAACAGGCCGAACAGCTTTTCCAGTTTGGGCAGCTTGCCGTGGGGGATGGCGACGCCATAGCCGACCGCGGTCGTCCCGAGCTTCTCGCGCTGCAGCAGGACCTCGAAAATCGCGCGTTCATTCTGCCCGGTCAGCGCGGCTGCCCGCGCGGAAAGTTCCTGGATCGCCTGCTTCTTGCTGTTGACCTTCAAGGCCGGAAGAATCGCCTCCGGTGCGACCAGGTCGGTAATCGTCATGGGGCGTTCCGAGGTGAAGTTTGACCGTCAGGTTGCGAACTGGGCTTAAGAGGATCGGCGTCAAGAAGTTGAGGCGGAAGGCTTACACCCGGGTCCCTAATTGGGGCGCTTCTACTCCAACGCAAGACCGATGCCAACTCCCGGGGAGGTGTTCCTGACCCCTGTCCCCAAGCGGCTGCGGAGGGCGGCGGACCATAGGGAGGGCGCCCGCGGGCGTCAATCCCGGTTGGCCCCGGAGTTCACAGAAGGGGGATCGACCCAGCCGACATTGCCGTCGGTGCGCCGGTAAATGATGTTCACCCGGCCGCTTGAACCGTGCTGAAAAACGATGCAGGCGGCCCCGGTCAAGTCCAGCTCCATCACCGCTTCAGAGACCGAAAGCCGCTTCAGCGATGTGGTGGCTTCCGCGATGATAACTGGATTGTAGGCAGTGACCTCGTCATCGCCTTCGGCTGGTGCCTCGATCACGTAGCTCGGGGCATCCAGCGTCGGCGCATTCATCTCGGCAAGGGCCGCCGAAGCTACATGGGCCTTGCGCGCCGAGCGATCTTTCAGACGGCTCTTGTAGCGGCGGAGCCGCTTCTCGATCATCAACAGCGCCTGGTCGGCGCTGGCATAGGCGTCAGCGGCGTTGGAATCGGCCTCCAGCGTGATGCCGGAATCCAGATGCAGCGCACAGTCGGTGCGGAAGCCGAAACCATCCTTGCTCAACGTGATGTGGCCGGAATAATTGCCGTCGAAATATTTGCGCAACACCTCGTCGGTGCGCTCGCTGACGCGGCCGCGCAGCGCTTCGCCGACGCTGATGCTTTTTCCCGAGATCCGGAGGGCCATTTTCGATGCCTCGATTGGTCTGGAACGCGTCGACACTATCCCGATTTGGCCGGGACGCAATCAGGCCGGCTGCGTATCCCGGGAGCGGTCGGAGGACGTGGCAGGCGCCGAGAGCGCAGTTCCGAGCATGCTTTGCTTGTCGCGGCGGCGCTGCACCGAGGATGGGATGCGCATCGCTTCGCGGTACTTCGCGACGGTGCGACGGGCGATATCAATCCCCGATTCGCGCAATCGTTCCACGATGGTGTCGTCGGAAAGGATCACCGCGGGGTCTTCCGCATCGATCAATTGCTTGATGTGGTGACGGACGGCTTCCGCCGAATGGGCTTCGCCGCCATCGGCGGAGGCGATCGAAGCGGTGAAGAAATACTTTAATTCGAAACTGCCGCGATTGGTCGCCATGTATTTGTTGGCGGTAACGCGCGACACCGTCGATTCATGCATCTGGATGGCGTCCGCCACCGCTTTCAAATTCAGCGGCCGCAAATGCGCAACCCCGTGCGTGAAAAAACCGTCCTGCTGGCGCACGATCTCGGTTGCGACTTTGAGGATGGTGCGGGCGCGCTGATCGAGCGCGCGCACCAGCCAGGTGGCGTTCTGCAGGCAATCGGTGAAATAGGACTTGTCGCCGTCCTTGCGGATCGTCTTCGACAATTCGGTATAATAGATCTGGTTAACCAGGACGCGCGGCAAGGTGTCGCTGTTGAGCTCGACGTGCCAGCCGCCATCGGGGCCGGGCCGCACATAGACATCCGGCACCATGGTCTGCATCCGGGCCGAGCCGAATTTCAAACCCGGCTTCGGATCGAGCCGGCGGATCTCGCCGATCATGTCGGTGATATCTTCGTCATCGACACCGCAATATTTTCTTAGAGACGCGATATCGCGCTTTGCGAGCAGATCGAGATGCTCGACCAGCGCCTGCATCGCGGGGTCGTAGCGATTGAGCTCGCGGAGCTGGATCGCCAGGCACTCGCTTAGAGATCGCGCGCAGACGCCGGGCGGATCGAATTTCTGCAACACCGAAAGCACCGCTTCGACGTCGGCTTGCGACGCCCCCAACCGTTCGGCGGCCTGCCCCAGATCCGGCGGCACATAGCCCGCCTCATCGACGAGGTCGATGAGGTATTGCCCGATCATCCGCTGCGCGGGTTCGGTGAAAGCCACCGCCAGCTGTTCGGCGAGATGGCTTCCGAGCGTGACCTCGGCGGCGACGAAGGCTTCGAGATTGTAAGCCTCATCGTTGGAAGCGCCGCCGCCCCATTCGGTGTAGGCGGTCGGCGCCGCATCCTGGGCATTGCGCGCGGCGGCTTCCGCGGGCTCCTCGGAGAACACGTTATCGAGCCCGGTGTCGAGGGTCTGCTCGATCTCGGCGCGGGTGCCGAGATCGCGGTTCATCCACTCTTCGGGAACCGGCTCGAAATTGTCCGCGGCCGAACTGGCCATCTCGGAACGCTCGGTGGAAGCTTCGTCCCCATAGACTGAGCCGGAATCGCTGGATTCGGAAAATTCGGCGCCCTCTGCCCCGCCTTCGCCGGCAACCGGAGGTTCGCTGCCGTCGCTGGCACGCTCCAGCAGCGGATTTCGCTCGAGTTCCTCCTCGACGAAGGCCGAAAGGTCGAGATTCGACAGTTGCAGCAGCTTGATCGCCTGCATCAGCTGCGGCGTCATCACCAGCGACTGCGACTGGCGGAACTCTAGTCTCTGCGTCAGCGCCATGGAGCCAAGAACCGATCCCTAACAAAGTTGGTCCGATTCTTGCTTAAACTAGTCCTGAGCCGATGTACACGGCTTGACGAATTGTAAAAAAGGGCTAGAGGCGGATTGCCGGGCCAAGGTTAAGGCGGAATTCGTTAGAGGCGGAATTCCTCGCCGAGATAAAGGCGCCGCACATCCGGATTGTTGACGATCTCATCCGGATTGCCCTCGGTCAAGATCTCTCCGGCATAGACGATATAGGCGCGATCGGTCAGCCCGAGCGTTTCCCGCACATTGTGGTCGGTGATCAAGACGCCGATGCCGCGATTGGTGAGGTGACGGACCAGATCCTGAATGTCTCCGACCGCAATCGGATCGATACCGGCGAACGGTTCGTCGAGCAGCATGTAATTGGGGCGGGTCGCGAGCGCGCGTGCGATCTCGACGCGACGCCGCTCGCCGCCCGACAGCGCGATCGACGGCGTCTTGCGCAAGCGCGTGATGTTGAATTCGTCGAGCAGCGCATTGAGTTCCGCTTCGCGTTTTTTCTTCGAGGGTTCGACGACCTCGAGCACCGCGCGGATATTCTGCTCCACCGTGAGGCCACGAAAGATCGAGGCTTCTTGCGGCAAATAGCCGATGCCGAGGCGGGCGCGCTGATACATCGGTAGTTGCGTGACGTCGTGGCCATCGAGCTCGATGGCGCCGCGATCTGCCTTGATGAGCCCGGTGATCATGTAAAACACCGTGGTCTTGCCGGCGCCGTTCGGGCCGAGCAATCCGACCGCCTCGCCGCGCCGGACATAGATGCTGACGCCACGCACGACATGGCGGGTCCCAAAGCTCTTTTCCACGCTATGCACAGCCAGATAGCCCGGCCGCGGCGCCGGCCGGGGCGCGGCGCCCGCGCCATTGGTCTTTGGCCGCGCTGCCGGCGGCGCACGCGGCCTCTCCGTGCGCGGCGGTTCTACCTTCGGCACCGGCGCTTCGCGGCTGATCGGAGGCGCATCGCGGGCAAGCGGCGGTGCATCGCGCACCGGGCTCGTCAGCATCCCGCCGATGCTATCGCCAAGGGCCGTGATATCCGCGCGCGGGCGCGCAAATCCGGGCGGACTGCGCTTGGCCGGGCGTCGACGGAACATGCCGAGTAAATCCACCATCCCCGCCTTGCTTCAAGCCTTTCACGGTTTGCCCGCGACGCGACGCGGCTGCTCGATACGCGCGCAACATGAGGGATTGAATGTCCCTTGCCCAGCGAGACACCCTTACATTTGAGGCTCAGATCGCCGCCGGCCCGGTCCCGTAGATACAGGCTTGCGCCCCGCCCTTCAACCACACCGCCTGTCGATGGCATATAAGCGATTGATGTTATTTTGGTTTATTTGGGGCGCCCGGTCCCGTCGGCGGAGGCGGTGCGCCGGGGAGAAGGGGGCCGCCCTGCTGGCCGGACGACTGGAACAGGCCCTGCACCCGGCCTGAGTCGGATTCGACCCGCGACACGCCCGTCGTCATGTCGACCAGCAGCCGGTCGCCGCGCAGCACGTTTTTGCCCTGGGTCAAAACCACCCCGCCGAGCATGGTGATCAGGTTGGTCTTGGTGTCGAACACCGCGGTCTCCCCGGTCACGACCTGATCCTTCTGAGTGACGACCACGTTGCCCTTGGCCTCGAGCCGTTTTATCGACGAGGCGCCCTCGGGACCGGGGGTCGCGGCCTGCATCGGCGCCGCTTTGGGCGCGGCCTTGGTATTGGCTGCGGGCGTCGGCGAGGAATTCGAGTTCGATTCGTAGAAGACCACCAATATCTTTGACGTCATGGTGGTGTCGCCCTGCACCACCTTCACATTGCCGGAGAACGTCGCTTCCTTCTTCTTGTCGCGCATCTCAAGCGTCGCGGCTTCGATCTGAATCGGCTGGTCGCGATTTTGCGAAAAGCCCTGCATCGCATTCGGCACGCCCGTCACCGCGCTCTGCGCAACGGCTTTTTCGCCCGCAAGCAGCGCGAGCGCACATGCGAGCGCACAGCCACCGTGCGCGATCCGCCGTATCAGGGTGCTGGGCGGAGAAATTCGCATCAAGATCATTTCGGGTTTGAGGACTTGCTGGGGATGGACCGCGTCTTGGCGGGATGAGGCGCAGGCTCGGGCGCAGGCGGTGCTGCCGCGGCGGGCTGCTGCGATGTGTTATCGGTCGCCAGCTTGTCGAGATGCATCACGACATTGCCTTCGAACCTCACCACCTCGCCGCCGCCGGTAATCCTGAGCTTGTCGGCGGATATCGTTCCGTCCGCCCATTTCACATCGACATGTTCCTCCGATGTCACCGTGCCCTTGACCATGTCGACAAAGGCCTGCGTCAGCCACGCTTCATAGCCAGTGGTGGTCTGCAAATAGATATCCTTGTGCAGGTCGAGCAGTTGCTCCTTGCTGTCGAACAACCCGTTGAGGGCGTCCAGCGTGACCGTCGACTGATCTTCCATCAAAACCTTGGCCCGCAACTTCTTCAGATCGACATGATCCGGATCGGTGAGGTCCTGGGTCGCGGTGTTGGCCCAGAGTTCGTACGGCCGCCGGTCAGGGGTGTAGCCGGAGAGGTGCGGCGATTCCATGGTGATCTTGGTGCCGGAGACGACCAGGTTTCCGACGTCGAGCGGCAGCTTGGGCAACAGCATCCGGAACGGATTGAAGATCGACACCGCGACAACGGCAGCCATCGCCAGGATCACGGCCGCCGGGACCGCGACGCGCAGCGCCCGCACCATCCGGCTGTGGCGCGCGGCGATCTTGAAGCGCGCCTCCATTCCGGCTTGATAGGCAGGATTCTGAACCGAACTCACCGCTGCTCCAAAGCGCATCGGGTGTGCCGGCTATTGTAGCCGGCATCACCCACGTATGCAGCCCGACCTCGGCTTACGAGTGTGACCGAAACGGGGCAGCCTATGAATGCGCGAAAATGTCCTCGGCGGCCCAGCCCTGCAGATCGAGCTTGGCCCGCGTCGGCAGAAATTCGAAACAGGCCTGCGCCAACTCCAGGCGGCCTTCGCGCGCGAGCATGGTGTCGAGGCGCTCGCGCAGCGCATGCAGATGCAGCACGTCGGAGGCCGCATAGGCCAGTTGTGCCTCGCTCAAGGTTTGCGAGCCCCAGTCGCTCGATTGCTGCTGCTTCGACAGGTCGATGTTGAGCACCTCGCGCACCAGATCCTTCAGGCCATGGCGATCAGTGTAGGTGCGACAAAGCCGCGAGGCGATCTTGGTGCAGTAGAGCGGCTGCGGCATCACGCCGAAGGCGTTGTAGAGCGCGGCAATATCGAACCGCGCGAAGTGAAAGATTTTTGTTACCTTGGGATTGCCGAGCAGCGCCTTCAGGTTGGGCGCGTCGGGATGATCCTTTCCGTAGTCTTTGGGAATTTGCACCACGTCGGCGCTGCCGTCGCCGTTCGATAGCTGCACCACGCAGAGCCGGTCGCGATGCGGATCGAGCCCCATGGTCTCGGTATCGATCGCCACAGAACCGGTGTAGCGGGTGAGATCGGGCAGATCGCCGCGATGCAGGCGTACGGTCATGTTGTCTTGGTCTCTCGGGCCTCGTCGA
>DATBYN010000130.1:0-12483 GCA_036513695.1 Bradyrhizobium sp.
CCGGCGACCATCGCGAGCTCGCCGATCTCGCGAGTTTTTTGATTTCGGATGCCGCGGGCTATATCAATGGCGAGATGGTGGTGCAGGATGGCGGCGCGCATTTGCGCAGTTCCGGCGCCGAGGATCTGCTGCAATGGAGCGACGCGCAGTGGGAGAAGCAGCGCGCCGCGCGGTCGATAAGCTGAGGGCCAAACGATATCGCGCGGTCGCGCCATCGGCAGTCCCTAACTACCTTCCCAAAAAGGCGTTTTCCGGCTATCCATCGCGCCGTTGACAACCAGATTCGGGCCATCTTCCAGTCACAATATTGAGGGAACCAGACCCCGTCATGTCCGTGCGGCGAATATTGACAGCCCTGATGGCGAGTATGCTGGTGTGCGGGGCAAGTGGCCTTGCGCAGGCGCAAAGCGCGTCGTCAAAGGCCCAGAAAGGCGCGCCCAAGCCCGCGCCCGCAAAACCCGAGACCAAGCCCGCGGCTGCAGCCGTGGTCACCGGCAGCGTCGAGCCGACGCTGATCGGCCAGTTCGGCACCTGGGGCGCCTATACGGCGACGCCAAACGGCAAGAAGGTCTGCTTTGCGCTGGCAAAGCCCTCGTCGTCGAAAACCAATCCGCCGAACCGTCCGCGCGACCCGGCCTACGCATTCGTCTCCACGCGCCCGGCGGAAAAAGTTACCAACGAAGTTTCCGTCATGATCGGCTATGCGCTGAAGCCGGGCTCGGAATCGACGCTGGAAGTAGGCGGTGCCTCTTACGCGATGTACACTCAGGGCGATGGCCTCTGGATCAAGAACGCCGCCGAGGAAGAGCGGATGGTCGACTCCATGCGCAAATCAGCCGATGTGGTGGTCAAGGGCGTGTCGGCGAAGGGCACCGAGACCACGGACACCTTCTCGCTGAAGGGGCTTGCCCAGGCGCTCGACCGGCTGGCGCAGGATTGCAAGCGCTAGAGCGGTCGCAATTTTATTGCCAATTGCTATATAAGACCACGCCATCGGTCGTCATGGCCGGGCCATCCACGTCTTGGCCGCCACCGAAAGGACGTGGATGCCCGGGACATAGGCGAGCGGAAGCGACGCCGTCCTTCGGACGGCTATGCCCGGGCATGACGAACTTCATTGAGATACCGACTTATGCAGACGATCACCGAAATACCGGGCGCGCCCGGACCTTTGGAAAAGGTCGCGCTGGAGACGTATGTGCCGCCGGCGAAACCGTCGCTGGTCGGACTGTCGCGCGTGGAAATCGCCGAGCGTCTCGGCGAGATCGGCGTGGCGGCGGCGCAGCGCAAGATGCGGGTGCAGCAGCTCTGGCACTGGATTTATGTCCGCGGCGCCAAAGACTTTTCCGAGATGACCAGCATTTCGAAGGAAATGCGCGCCCAGCTCGAAGTGCATTTCACCGTCGACCGCCCCGAAGTGGTTGCGGAGCAAATTTCCAACGACGGCACCCGCAAATGGCTATTGCGCCTGCCGAGCGGCGACAGCCTGGAGAAAGCGCATGAAGTCGAGTGCGTCTATATCCCGGAAACTGACCGCGGCACGCTGTGCGTCTCCTCGCAGGTCGGCTGCACGCTGAATTGCTCGTTCTGCCACACCGGCACCCAGCGGCTGGTCCGCAACCTAACCGCCGGCGAAATCGTCGGCCAGATCATGGTGGCGCGTGATCGCCTCAATGACTGGGCCGACCGCGAGACGCCAACCGGCAGCCGCCTCGTCACCAATGTGGTGATGATGGGCATGGGCGAGCCTCTCTATAATTTCGAGGCGGTGCGCGACGCGCTGCTGATCGTCTCCGACAATGAGGGTATCGGCATTTCCCGCCGTCGCATCACTCTGTCGACCTCGGGCGTGGTGCCGAACATCATCCGCACCGGGGAAGAAATCGGCGTCATGCTGGCGATCTCGCTGCATGCGGTGCGCGACGAATTGCGCAACGAACTGGTGCCGCTGAACCGCAAATATCCGATTGCCGAATTGCTGCAGGCCTGCCGCGACTATCCCGGCTCCTCCAATGCGCGCCGCATCACCTTCGAATATGTGATGCTCAAGGGCGTCAACGATTCGCTGGAAGACGCAAAACTTCTCGTGAAGCTCCTGAAGGGGATTCCGGCCAAGATCAATCTGATTCCATTCAACCCGTGGCCGGGCACGGCTTTCGAATGCTCGGACTGGGACCAGATCGAGAAGTTTTCCGAATACATCTTCAACGCCGGCTACTCCTCGCCGGTGCGCACGCCGCGCGGCCGCGACATCCTCGCCGCCTGCGGCCAGCTCAAGTCGGAAACCGAGAAACTGTCGGCCCGCGAGCGCCAGGCGCTCCGCGCCATGGCGATGACAGATTAGGGCAGACGCCACATTGACGCCGTCATGGCCGGGCCTTGTCCCGGCCATCCAGGTCTTTACGGCGTCTCGACAAAGCAGGACGCGGATGCCCGGGATCGCAGACAAGTTTACAAAATCTGCGCAAGAGCAGACTGTTATGCCCGGGCACGACCGGTGAGAAATTCGTGGACATGGTTGCATGGCATTGATCGGCCGCCTTTTCGTCATCCTGTTCGCATTTCTCGCTGCCTGCCTGGTGGCGGGGATGATCGTGATCGGCGCGGTGTTGTTTCCGGAATTCAGCGATCTCGGCAGTGGCCCGGTCGATCCCGGCGCGCTCAACATCGTGCTCGGTTTTGGCTTCATCTTTATCAGCGGGTTTGCCCTGCTGCCGGCGATGATCGTGGCCGCGATCACCGAAGCGTTTTACGTCAGGAGCGCGCTGGCCTATGCGGTCGGCGGTGGCCTGGTCGGTCTTGCCTGTTATCTCGGCCTCGTGCCGTTCGACCCGGACACGTTGAGCTTCGACGGTATCGTTCGGCGTCACCTCGAAATCATGACCGGCGCGGGCATCGTGGCAGGTATGGTCTACTGGATGATCGCGGGCCGCAACGCCGGCGCCTGGCGCGAGCCGCCGCGCCCGCTAACGCCCCCGCCGCCATTGCCGTCGCATTCAACTGTGTCGTCAGTCCCGCCACAATCACCGCCGTCGTGACTATATTTGCCGTCATTGCGAGGAGCCAACGGGTCGCAATGACGGGGATGATTGCGGGGGTTTTCATCCCGAACCTCCTCGGCTAAACCCCGAGCCATGAACCGGACCGGACTTTTCATCGCGTTGAACTTGGCGTTCGTGGTCGGATTGCTGTTCGGGATTTATCCCGAGCTCGATCTGAAATTGGCCGCGCTGTTTTATGATCCGGCAACAAAATCCTTTCCGCTCAAGCAGAACACGCTCGCCGCGCTCGCGCGCGACGGCGCGATGTGGATCGCATGGGGATTTGCGGTGCCGGCGATCGTCGCGCTGGTGGCAAAGCTGGTTCGGCCGGACCGGCGGCTTCTGATATCGGGGCGCGCGATGATTTTCCTGCTGATGACGCTTTTTCTTTCCGCGGGCGTTCTCACCAATTTCACCTTCAAGAGCTATTGGGGCCGGCCGCGCCCCGTGGCGGTGACGCAGTTTAACGGAACCGAGCCCTTCATGCCGTGGTGGGATCCGCGCGGCAGCTGCGATCGCAACTGCTCGTTCTTCTCCGGCGAAGGCGCTACCGCGTTCTGGACCTATGCGCCCGCGGCGCTGACGCCGCCGGCCTGGCGGCCGCTGGCCTATGCCGCGGCGACCCTGTTCGGCGCGCTGACGAGCGGGCTTCGGATGGCGTTCGGCGGGCATTTTTTCACGGACGTCGCAGCCGCAGGCCTGGTGACATTTGTGGTGATCTGGCTGGCCTATGGCTATATCTACCGCTGGCCCTCGACCCGATTGTCCGACGAGCGTATCGAGGCCGCGCTGACGCGGCTGGCCTGGCCGGCCTTTCGTTTCTTTCAGCGACGGCGCAAGCCCCGTGTCCGACCAAATCCGGCCGAGTGAACGCTTGCGCAACGGACCTTTCTGCCTATAGTCCGGCGAAATTTTATCCCAATTCAGCAGGATTTTCATGAGCAAGGACGTAAAGAAGGTGGTGCTCGCCTATTCGGGCGGGCTCGACACCTCGATCATCTTGAAGTGGCTGCAGACCACCTATGGCTGCGAGGTCGTGACCTTTACCGCCGATCTCGGCCAGGGCGAGGAGCTCGAACCCGCGCGCCAAAAGGCGTTGCTGCTCGGCATCAAGCCCGAAAACATTTTCATCGAGGATCTGCGCGAGGAATTCGTCCGTGATTACGTGTTTCCGATGTTCCGTGCCAACGCGGTGTATGAGGGGCAGTATTTGCTCGGCACGTCGATCGCGCGGCCCTTGATCGCCAAGAAGCAGATCGAAATCGCCGAAAAAGTCGGCGCCGACGCCGTCTCCCATGGCTCGACCGGTAAGGGCAACGATCAGGTCCGCTACGAGGTCGCCTATTATGCATTGAAGCCCGACATCACCATCATCGCGCCGTGGCGGGAATGGGATTTGCGCTCGCGCGAACAGTTGATCGCGTTTGCCGAGGCGCATCAGATTCCAATTGCAAAAGACAAGCGCGGCGAGGCGCCGTTCTCGGTTGACGCCAATCTTTTGCACGCCTCAAGCGAAGGCAAAGTGCTCGAAGACCCCGCGCAGGAAGTGCCGGATTATGTCTATTCGCGCACCATCGATCCCGAGAAGGCACCGGACAAGGCGACCTACATCACCGTCGATTTCGAAAAGGGCGATGCGACCGCGATCGACGGCAAGAAGCTGTCGCCAGCCACATTGCTCGCAAGACTCAACGAGCTCGGCCACGCCAACGGCATCGGGCGGCTCGATCTGGTCGAAAACCGCTTCGTCGGCATGAAGTCGCGCGGCATGTACGAGACGCCGGGCGGCACTATCCTGCTTGCTGCCCATCGCGCCATCGAATCGATCACGCTGGATCGCGGCGCGGCGCATCTCAAGGACGAGCTGATGCCGAAATATGCCGAGCTCGTCTATAACGGCTTCTGGTTCGCCCCTGAACGCGAGATGCTGCAGGCCGCGATCGATCACAGCCAGCAATATGTCACGGGGCGCGTGCGGCTAAAACTCTACAAAGGCAACGTCATCGTGGTCGGCCGCGAGAGCCAATATTCGCTGTACGATCAGGACCTCGTCACCTTCGAGGAAGGCGCCGTCGCCTACGACCACCGCGATGCCGCGGGCTTCATCAAACTCAACGCGCTGCGGCTGCGTACGCTCGGCCAGCGCAAGAAGAAGCTGGGGCTATAGGGTTTTGTCGTCCCCGCGAAGGCGGGGACGACGAGTTGAAACACTTTCGCGGGGACGACGAGCTGAGAGTTAAGGGTCGTCTCTCACCGCCCCACCACATACGGTCCGCCCCTCTCGAGTGCGCGTTGGTAGGCGGGGCGGGCGTGGATGCGTTCCAGAAACGCCATCGCCTTGGGGTGACCCTGCTCGAGCCCGCCGCGAGCGGCGGCGGCTTCCAGCGGAAAGCTCATCTGGATGTCCGCGGCGGAAAATTCGCTGCCGGCGAACCATAGGCTGTTTGTCAGCTCGCTCTCCCAGAACGCCATGTGCTGCTTGAGCTGCGGATTGACCAGTGTGGTCAGCGCCTGATTGGAGACCTTGCGCACCAAGGGACGCAACAGCGCCGGCGCGCGTTTCGGCATCAGCGTGAACAGCAATTTTAGCAAAAGCGGCGGCATCGCCGATCCCTCCGCGTAGTGCAGCCAATAGGTGTAGCGCAGCCGCTCCGGCGTTTTGGGCGGCGGGATCAAGCGTCCGCTGCCATGGATGTCGATGAGGTATTCCGCGATCGCGCCCGATTCCGCGACGGTGTTGCCGTTGTCGGTAATGACGGGGGATTTCCCGAGCGGATGGACCGCGCGCAATTCGGCCGGTGCGCGCATGTCCGGTTGACGCTGATAGCGCACGATCTCGTAGGGAACGCCGAGCTCTTCCAATAGCCACAGCACGCGCTGTGAGCGGGAATTGTTGAGGTGATGGACGGTTAGCATGGGATTCCCCCTGGGACGCATAGGCAGCTATCGGGCGCGCCGTCTCGTAGCAGCGGATAACGAGCTTGGCGATTGGGCTGCGATGTGCACGATTTTTTTACCCGGGCGATATTGACGTCATATTTATCCGGGTGTAAATAGAGATACCTTTAGTCGAGAGTTCGATCGATGCCTCAAGCCGCTCGCCAATACTTCACAGCGTTCATGGGCGATCAACGGCTGGCTTCGGGCCCATTGGCCGAGGTCGCGCTCGCCGTCATGAAAGCGTCCCGGAGCGCGGCTGCGCGGCCTATCATCATCTTTGACGATGCGAGCGGCCGGGCGATCGATCTGGATCTCCGCGGCACCGAACGGGACATCGTCGCACGCTTGCCGCAACCCGTTTCGGAAATTGCCGCCGATGACCCGACGGTGCCGGAGCCGCGTGGCCGTGGCCGGCCCAAACTTGGCGTCGTCGCCCGCGAGGTGACGCTGCTGCCGCGGCACTGGGAATGGCTTGGCTCCCAGCCCGGTGGCGCGTCGGTGGCGCTGCGAAAGCTTGTCGAAGAGGCGCGGCGCAAGAGCGGCGATCGCGACCGCAGCCGCGCGGCGCGCGAGGCGGCCTATCATTTCATGTCGACGATGGCCGGCAACCTTCCGCACTTCGAAGAAGCCTCGCGGGCCCTATTCGCGGACGACCGACGACGTTTTGCCGAACTCATTGCCGGCTGGCCCGGCGATATCCGCGACCACATCGTCAAGCTCGCCTTCAGCGATCGCGCCGAACCGCCGGCGGTGTGATCGACACCAAAGGTTCTCCGAAACCGAAAATTCCGACACCACGCCGCGCGGTATCGGCTGCGCCAACCAATAAGGAAGAGCTGTGTCCAAAGCCCCGCCCCTCTGGAGGACATTTCTCGTCTTCCTCGCGCCGATGATGCTGAGCAACATTTTGCAATCGCTGTTCGGCACCATCAACAATGTCTACCTCGGCCAGATGATCGGGGTCGACGCGCTCGCCGCCGTTTCGGTGTTTTTCCCGGCGATGTTTTTCTTCATCGCCTTCGTGATGGGCTTAAGTTCGGGCGCCAGCGTGCTGATTGGTCAGGCATGGGGCGCAGGCGAGCCCGACAAGGTGAAGGCCGTCGCCGGCACGACGCTGACGATCACGCTTCTCTTGGCGGCAATGATCGCGATCTTCGGCGGACTGTTCAGCCGCCAGCTCCTGACCGCGCTCGCCACGCCGCCCGAGATTCTCGACGAGGCCAGCGCCTATGCGCGCATCATGATGATCACGATGCCGCTGACGTTTGTGTTCATCCTACTGACGGCGATGATGCGCGGTGTCGGAGATACAATGACGCCCCTACTGGCGCTCGCAATTTCGGCTGTCATTGGCCTCATTGTAACACCGGCGTTGATCCGCGGCTGGTTCGGCCTGCCCCACCTCGGCGTCGCCAGCGCCGCCTGGGCGTCGGCGGTGTCCGGCTTGTTCACCCTGCTGTGGCTTGCCGGATATCTTCGCCGCCGCCATCATCCGCTTGCATTTGACGCGGCATTTCTGCGCGCCATGCGGCCGAACGGGGCGCTGCTGCGCATGGTTCTGAGACTCGGTCTTCCGTCGGCTCTCGGTATGGTTGTGATGTCGCTGGCCGAGCTGGTCCTGCTCGGACTCGTCAACGGCTTCGGCTCCGATGCTACGGCGGCCTATGGTGCGGTCAATCAGGTCATGAGCTACGCGCAATTTCCGGCCTGGTCGATTGCAATTGCGGTATCGATCTTTGGCGCGCAGGCGATCGGCCGCGGCAATCCCGACCGGCTTGGCGCCATTGTCCGCACCGGGCTCATGATGAACCTCGTTCTGACCGGCGGATTGGTGGCGCTCGGCTATCTGTTCTCCCGCGCCATCATGAGCTGGTTCATCATCGACCCGGCAGTGCTCGATCTCGCGCAGGGGTTGCTCCACATCGTGCTGTGGAGTTCGGTGCTGTTCGGAATGGCAACGGTGTTCTCAGGGATGATGCGCGCCAGCGGAACGGTTTGGGCGCCGCTGTCGATCTTAATATTTGCGATTGTCGCGATCGAGGTGCCCTCCGCGGTGATCCTCAGCCGCGCCATCGGCATCCAGGGCATCTGGGCCGCCTATCCGATCACGTTCAGCGCCATGTTCATTCTGCAAATGAGCTATTACCTGCTGGTCTGGCGCAAGCGCGCGGTCACGCGGCTGATTTGACCGGTATCTCGCAGCGCCACAGTATTATGGTCATCATAATGCTATGGACGGGCGCCGCGCGCTGCGCCACAATGGCTTAGCAACAAAAAGCCGGGAGGCCGCCCTTGACCAAGACGCCCTTGACCAAGGCACCGCCGCAATTCCTGTTCGATTTTGGCAGCCCCAACGCGTTCCTCAGCCATGAGGCGATCCCGGCGATCGAGCAACGTATCGGAGTGAAGTTCGAGTACGTGCCGATCCTGCTCGGCGGCATCTTCAAGGCCACCAACAACAGATCGCCCGCCGAGACGTTGGCCGGCGTCAAGAACAAGCCCGAATTCCACGCGCTGGAGACCGAGCGTTTTGTCCGGCGCTTTAACGTCAAGCCGTACACGATGAATCCGTTCTTTCCGGTCAACACGCTCAATCTGATGCGCGCCGCGGTCGCCGCCCAATTCGAGGGCGTGTTCCAGACATATGTCGACGCCGCGTTTCATCATATGTGGGGTGAGCCGAAGAAAATGGACGACCCGGAAATCGCGGCGAAAGCGCTGACCGCGTCCGGCCTCGACGGTGCAAAACTGCTGGCGCGTGCGCAGGAGCCGGACGTCAAGGCCAAGCTCATCGAGAACACGCAAGCAGCCGTCGAGCGCGGCGCGTTCGGCTCGCCGACCTTCTTCGTCGGCACGGAAATGTTTTTCGGCAAGGAGCAATTGCGCGAAGTCGAGGAAATGGTTTTGGGCGGGTGATGCCGTCACTCTAACGGAGAGCCCACATGCAAAAACGAAACGCCAGCTGCGCGGTGATCGGTGCCGGCGACTATATCGGGGGCGAGATCGCGAAGAGATTCGCCGCCGAAGGTTTTACCGTGTTCGCAGGACGACGCGATGGCGCCAAGCTCGAGCCGCTGGTGAAGGAGATCGAAGCATCGGGCGGAACGATCGTGGCGCGCATGCTCGACGCGCGCAAGGAGGACGAGGTCACGGCCTTCCTCAATGACGCCGACAAGCACGCGCCGCTCGAAGTCTGCATCTTCAATGTCGGTGCCAACGTCAACTTCCCGATCCTGGAAACCACCGACCGCGTGTTCCGAAAGGTGTGGGAAATGGCCTGCTGGGCCGGCTTTGTCTCAGGCCGCGAAGCGGCGCGGCTGATGCTGCCGCGCGGCCAGGGTAGCATTTTCTTCACCGGCGCCACCGCGAGCCTGCGCGGCGGCTCAGGTTACGCGGCCTTTGCCAGCGCCAAATTCGGCTTGCGCGCGGTGGCGCAAGCGATGGCGCGCGAATTGGGACCGAAGAACATCCACGTCGCGCACCTGATTATCGATTCCGGTGTCGATACTGCCTGGGTGCGCGAGCGGCGCGAAAAGCTTTGGGGCAAGGAAGCGCTCGACAATCCGGACTTGCTGATGCCGCCGGCCTCGGTCGCGGCCTCGTACTGGCAGTTGTACCAGCAGCCGAAGAGCGCCTGGACATTTGAATTGGAAATCCGCCCGTTCGGGGAGAAGTGGTAGAAAGACGCGAATAGCCATTCGCTCCTCAAGAACAACAACAAAAGGAACCAAACAATGCGCGTTCTCGTGGTCGGTGCCGGCGCCATCGGCGGATATTTCGGGGGCCGGATGCTGCAGGCCGGCCAGGACGTGACCTTTCTGGTCCGCCCGCGGCGCGCGGCTGAACTCGCCGGCGCCGGCCTCGTCATCAAAAGCCCGAACGGCGACGTGACGCTGAAAAATCCGCCGGCGCTGCAGGCGGACAAATTGGACGAAAAGTTCGACGTCGTGCTGTTGAGCTGCAAGGCATTCGATCTCGACGATGCGATAAAATCGTTTGCGCCGGCGGTAGGACCGCAGACATCCATCATTCCGCTGCTCAACGGCATGCTGCATCTGGATGTACTGGACCAAAAATTCGGGCGCGAGCGCGTGCTCGGCGGCCTCTGCGCGATCGCGGTCACTCTCAACGAGAGGCGCGAAGTGGTTCAGTTGGCGCCGATGCAGTCGCTCACTTTCGGCGAACGCGACGGCAAGATGTCGGGTCGGGTCCGCGCCATCGCGGAAGTTTTCGCGAGCGGCAAGTTCGGCGCGGTCGCCAGCGAACACATCATTCAGGAGATGTGGGAGAAATGGATATTTTTGGCGACGCTTGCTGCCTCGACCTCTCTGATGCGAACCTCGCTCGGCAATATCCTGGCCGCGCCAGGCGGCAAGGATTTTGTCCTCGGCGTGCTCGATGAATGCATTGGCATCGCGACCGCCGAAGGCTACGGGCCGCGCGCGCCGTTTCTGGAGCGCAGCCGCAACACGCTGACAGATGAGGGATCGCAGCTGACGGCGTCAATGTTCCGCGACATCAAGGCCGGCGCGCCGGTCGAAGCCGACCACGTGATCGGCGACCTGATCGCGCGCGGCGATGGGGCAAAGGTGCCGGTGCCAAGGCTGCGCACCGCCTATACGCATCTGAAAGCGTATGAGAAGCAGCGGGGGTAGGATTCGCTTCGCGCGCCGCTTGTTCGATGTCGTCCCTGCGAAAGCAGGGACCCATAACCACCGGCCTAAATTGTTGCGGCAAAGCCGTCGAACAGCCTCTCTCAAAACAACTGCCGCGGCGTATGGGTCCCTGCTTTCGCAGGGACGACAGCAAGTCAGAGATGCGCGAGATAATGCGCGAGCGCGGTGATTTCTTCTTCGCTTAGGGGATAGGCGACTTCCGCCATCGCCGCTCCGGCGCCGCCGGATCGCACGCCCGATTTATAGTCATGCAGCGCCTTGACCAGATATTCCTCGCGCTGGCCGGCGAGGCGGGCCACCGCCTTGGTGCCGGCAAATGTATCGGTGTGGCACGACGCGCAGCGCCGTCCCGCAGCCGCCTGCGCGCCCTTTTGCGACAGATCGGGATTGTCGTCGAGTGTTGCCGATTTCGGCGGCGTCAGCGATGCAAAATAGGCGCCGAGATTTCGGATATCCTCATTGCTGATTTGTTCGACGATCGGCTGCATCAGTTCGTTCTTGCGCGCTCCGCTACGGAAGAACACCAATTGCCACTGGATGAACTGATCGGGCTGACCCGAGAGCGAGGGAATGTTCTCGGTTTGCGAGATGCCGCTTTCGCCGTGACAGCCGGCACAGACCTCGGCTTTTTCTTTTACCGCTGACGTATCGGCGGCATTGGCTGATAATCCGCAGATCATTGCAACCGACAGAACTCCGACTAAAGCAATCCGCATGACCGACCTCGATCTATACCGCCACGCTGGCTTCAACAAAAAGCTGCGGCCGCTCGTTCCCGAGCAACCGCAGCCTCATTGGTCTCTTTAGCGTTACTTCTTGTAGCTGATGCGATAGATCGCACCGGCCCAATCGTCGGCGACGAGGATCGAGCCGTCCTTGGCGAGGATGATATCGTCCGGCCGGCCGAGATAGCCCTGGTCGCCTTCGATCCAGCCGGATGCGAACACTTCCTGCTTGGGGTTCTTGCCGTCCGGACCGACGATCACGCGAACGATCCGACCGCCCTGATACTTATGCCGGTTCCACGAGCCGTGTTCGGTGATCAGGATGCTGTTCTTGTACTCGGCGGGGAATTGATCCCCGGTATAGAACTTCATGCCGAGCGGAGCCACATGGGCGCCGAGATTGAGCACGGGCGGGGTGAATTCCGAACATTTGTGACCCATCGCAAATTTCGCATCCGGCAGGTCGCCCTGGTGGCAATAAGGATAGCCGAAATGCTCGCCCATCTTCGAGATCATGTTGAGCTTGTCGCTCGGCAGGTCGTCGCTGATCCAGTCGCGCGCATTCTCGGTGAACCAGTATTTTCCGCTGCGCGGATCGACATCGCCGCCGACGCTGTTGCGCACGCCGAGCGCCACCAGTTCGGCATTGCCGGTCTGGGGATCGACACGGCGAATCTGCGACACGCTGGTCGGTGGAATGCCGACGTTGAAGGGAGGTCCGAAGGGTATGTAGAACGAACCATCCTTGTCGGCCGCAAGGTACTTCCAGCCGTGTGCCGCGTAGGACGGCATGTCGTCATAGACCACCTTGCCGTCACCGAGCTTGTCGAGATTGGCCTCGGCGTCGTCGTATTTGATCAGCTTGTCGACGGCGATCACGTAAAGCGCGCCGTTGCGGAAGGCGAGACCGGTGGGCATGTTGAGGCCCTTGAGGATGGTCTTGACCTGTTTCTTGCCGCCATTGTCGGTGATGGCGTAGACGTTGCCGAGGCCGAAGGAACCGACGAACAGCGTGCCCTTGTCACCCCAGGCCATCTGCCGTGCAGCCAGCACGCCCGGCGCGTAGACTTCGATCTGGAAGCCCGGCGGCAGTTTTATCTT
>DATBYN010000131.1:0-6016 GCA_036513695.1 Bradyrhizobium sp.
CGGGACGTTTCCCGGATTCCTGGAGCTGTTCGCTCGGCGAGGCTATTTCCGCCGCAACCGGAGGGCGCTCTGGCGGGGGGCTTAACACGGAAGTTTGGCGGCAGAAAACGCGACATAGGCATGACAGCACTGTTTAAACGAAAGTCGCATACGCGATCCGAACAACCGCTCAGGCCGCGGCGATAACGCCCTTGAGCTGATCGCGGACCTTGGCGCCGATCGCCCGGTAGATCGCCGCATGCGGCCCGTCCGGCTCGCTCTCCACGACGGGGGTCCCCGAATCAGAGGTGATGCGTATCGACATGTGTAGCGGAATTTCGCCCAAAAACGGCACCGCCAGCCGCTCGGCCTCGTGTCGCGCGCCGCCATGTCCAAAAATGTCCGATCGGGTGCCGCAATGCGGGCACTGGAAATAGCTCATGTTCTCGACGATGCCGAGCACCGGCACATTGACCTTCTTGAACATCGCAAGTCCACGCCGCGCATCGATCAGGGAAAGGTCCTGCGGCGTCGAGATAATGATGGCGCCCTTAAGCGGCACATTCTGCGCCAGCGTCAGCTGCGCGTCGCCGGTGCCGGGCGGCATGTCGACCACGAGAATATCGAGCGTGCCCCAGGCGACGTCGCGCAGCATCTGGGTGATCGCCGACATCACCATCGGCCCACGCCAGATCATCGCGGTGTCTTCCTCGACCAGAAACCCGATCGACATGATCGCCAGACCGAAGCGCACAAGCGGGATCATTTTCTTGTCGTCGTTGAGCTGCGGCTTTTCGCGAATGCCGGTCAGCCGCGGTACCGATGGTCCATAAATGTCGGCGTCGAGCAGGCCGACGCGCAAACCGAGATCGCGTAAGCCCAGTGCCAGATTGATCGCGGTGGTCGATTTTCCGACACCGCCCTTGCCGGAAGCGACCGCAATGACCGCGGCAATGCCGGGAATTTCCGTCTGCTTCGACATCGGCGATGCCGGGCCTTGCTGTGGCCGGTGCGATGAGACCGGCGGCACGCCTTGAGCGTGACGTTGGGCGTGGCGATGCGGCGGCGGAGGCGCCGTGGCACCCGGCTTGCGTTCGGCGGTGAGCGCGATCATCGCGGCGGTGACGCCGGGAATGGCACGCACGGCTGCTTCGGCTTGCGCCCGGACGCTCTCCCAGGCGCGGGCCTCGGTGGCATCGACATTGATCGAGAAAAACACCTTGCCGTCGGTAACCGATATCGCCGACAGCACATCGGCATTGGTCAAGGCGACGCCGCGCGGCGACGCCACCTTGGCGAGAGCTCCGAGAACCTGTTGCTGTGTCACGCTCACGGCGCATCTCCTAGAGCCTTGTCGGTTCTGATTGTATCAGAACCGGGCTCTATTCTCTTTTTTTGACGCGTTTTCTACCGCAGATAAGTCTACGCAATCTGCGTAAACTTGATTGCTATGCGAACCGGAGGCCACTTCGCTCGAAAACGCTGTGCTAGTTTCGGATGCGACCCATAGAGCGTTGCAGCTCAAAAGCCTACCTCACTCCGACATCATCCGCCCGCTCGAGCGGCGCCGATCCGCCCCCTTCCTTGGCGGCCTCGTAGTTCAGTTCGATCATGACGCCATTGGGGTCATTGACGAAGATCTGCCAGAGATCGCCGCCTGGAACTTGTCGCGAGTCGAATTCCATGCCTTTGGACTCCAACCGCCGCTTCATGCCGGCAAAACCCTGGCTCGCAAAAGCGACGTGATGGACCACGCCGGAATCCGGCTTCTGCGGCTCGTCGGTCTTGGAAATATCGACCAGATGCACCACCGGTTTTCCCTCCGAGTACATCCAGGCCCCGGGGAAGGCAAAGTTCGGCCGTGCGCCTTTCTCCAGGCCCAAGATATCCTCATAGAACCGGACCGTGTCGGCGAGCTTGCGGGTCCGGATGTTGAAATGGTCGAGCACGCCTATGGTCACGCTCATGCGGTGTCACTCCCTTTTTTATTGAAACAAGAGTTATCGACGGCGCAGCCTAGCATAAAACCGCGCCCGCGCGCCAAACGCAGCCGTTGCCCTTCATGGCGCAGGGTTTATTGTAAGGCTTCCACCTCTTGAGCGGAACCCGTTTCAACCACTGAACCAGCCCCCGCCCCATCTCAAACCTGCAGTCCGGCCGCTTCAGCGCCGGCGAAACTCCCAAGGCTTGAACTCAAGGCTTGAACTCAAGGCTTGAACACAAGGTCAAAAACATGGCAAAAGTCGCTTTTCTCGGTCTCGGCGTGATGGGCTTCCCGATGGCCGCACATCTCGTGAAAAAAGGTGGCCACGAGGTAACGGTATTCAACCGGACACCGGCTAAGGCGCAAGCCTGGGCGCAAAAATTCGGTGGCATGACAGCGCCGACCCCAAAGGCCGCAGCCGAGGGTCAGGATTTCGTGATGTGCTGCGTCGGCAACGACAATGATTTGCGTGCGGTCACGCTTGGCGCCGATGGCGCATTTGCAGGCATGAAGAAGGGCGCGACCTTCGTCGATCACACCACGGCATCGGCCGAGATCGCCCGCGAGCTCGATGCGGCGGCTACCAAAGCCGGGTTTAAGTTCGTCGATGCCCCGGTGTCGGGCGGTCAGGCCGGCGCTGAAAACGGCGTGCTGACGGTGATGTGCGGGGGCAGCGAAGACGCCTATGCGGCCGCCGAGCCGATCATCGCGGCCTATGCCCGGATGTGCAAACGGCTGGGGCCTGCGGGCTCGGGGCAACTGACCAAGATGGTCAACCAGATCTGCATTGCGGGACTGGTCCAGGGCCTTTCGGAAGGCATTCATTTCGCCAACAAGTCGGGGCTCGATGTCGCCAGTGTGATCGACACCATCTCGAAAGGCGCCGCGCAATCCTGGCAGATGGAGAACCGCTACAAGACCATGGCCGAGGGCAAATACGATTTCGGCTTTGCGGTCGAATGGATGCGCAAGGATCTTTCGATCTGTATCGCCGAATCCCGGCGCAACGGCGCAAGCCTGCCGGTGACGGCCCTGGTCGATGCGTTCTATGCGGAAGTAGAGAAGATGGGCGGCAAGCGCTGGGACACCTCCAGCCTGCTCGCGCGGCTCGAACGCTGAGTTCCGAACCCGCGCCAGAGAGGTTAATTTAACCTCCCGTTAACGAGAATTTTTAGCTCTTTAAGGCAGCTCTTAATGTTTTAGCGCCAGAGATAGACAATGCAAAAGCTCGCGCTGTTCGCGGGCAGGATTTGTGTTGTTTGATGAGTACGCCCGCAGACAGGCCTGAAGTTGTCCAGCTTCCGGCTGAGCCGCCGATCGCTGTGCCGGCAAGTCACCGCCGCATCGCCGCGCAGCGGGTTCGCGAGGCGCGCGATCGGTTAACGTCGACCAGCGGAACCCGTCCCGCTTTCGATCGCGAGCTGCTTCGGCAATATGCCCAGACCCGGATCTCGGCATCCTATGTCGTGATGCTGCTCGTGGTAGCATCTGGCCTCTTGTTCGGCTTCTGGATGCAGCCGGTTGCGGCCGCGGCGTGGACCTGCGCCATGCTCTGCATCCATGTCGTCATCATCCGCAATTGCCGCAGATTCCTGGGCGAGCCGCCTTCCCTGACCCGAACCCGCAAGTGGCGGACGCAGTTTGTCCTGCTCGACCTGTTTTACGGGTTGTGCTGGACCACGATCCTGATCCACCCGGTGAGCCCGGACGTGGTCTCGAACGCGGTGATGATGTTCCTGGTGCTGCTGGTGGTCGCCGTATCGAGCATGCTCGCGGCCAACCTGCCGATTGCGGCGCTGGCGGCAACCGCCCCAGTCACGGCGGCGATTGCACTCAATTTCGCGCTGAGCGGCACCTTCGACAATTACGTGCTGGCGTTGCTGGCACTCGCCGCCGAAGGCTATTTTGCGCTGCTCGCCCACCGCCTGCATTCGACGACGCTGGCGACCCTGGAGGCACGCGCCGAAAAAGACGCGCTGATCGGCGAGCTCGAGCAGGCAAAAGCGATTTCCGACGAGGCGCGGCACCGCGCGGAATCCGCCAACGTCGCAAAATCGCGGTTTCTCGCGCAAATGAGCCACGAATTGCGCACGCCGTTGAATGCGATCCTGGGATTTTCCGAGGTGATGAAAAGCGAGATTTTCGGCGCCCACGCGGTGCCGGTCTACAAGGAATATTCGGCCGATATTCATAATTCGGGCGTACACCTGCTCAACCTCATCAACGAAATCCTCGACCTGTCGCGGATCGAAGCCGGAAGGTACGAGCTCAACGAAGAGGCAGTATCGCTCGTGCACGTCGTCGCCGACTGCCATCATTTGCTGAAGCTGCGCGCCTCGAGCCGCGGCATCAACATTCATGAGGTGTTCGAACAGGGCATGCCGCGAATTTGGGGCGATGAGCGCGCGACGCGGCAGATTGTGCTCAATCTGTTGTCAAACTCCATCAAGTTCACGCCGCAGGGCGGCGAAATCTGGCTGAAGGTCGGATGGACCGCCTCGGGCGGGCAATATCTGAGCGTCAAGGATACCGGCTCCGGGATTGCAGAGGACGAAATCCCGATCGTGCTGGCCTCGTTCGGCCAGGGCTCGAACTCGATCAAGTCGGCCGAACAGGGCGCGGGCCTTGGCCTGCCCATCGCCAAAAGCCTGATCGACATGCATGGCGGCACCTTCACGCTGAAATCGAAGCTTCGTATCGGCACCGAAGTCATCGTCACCTTCCCGCCGGAGCGCGTGATGTCGGCCTTGGCGCCGATGGCCGAGGAAGCACCGCCGCTGCAGCCGGAAACCACCAGCGTCACGACCGCCGATGAGAAGCGCCGCCCCCGCCACAAGCCGATCATGAGTGCGGGGACCGGGTTATGAACCAGAACAAGACATTAAGCCGGAAGCAGATCCGGGCGCTTGCGCCAGCGGCCGAAACCATTTCACTATCCAAAGATGAGCATCGATACGCCGTGCATCGCTGTCTGTATGATCGACCCCAGAACCAGCCTGTGTTTCGGCTGTGGACGTACGCTTCCGGAGATCGCCCGCTGGCATCGGATGGAGAGCGCGGAGCGGCTCGCGGTGATGGCGCAACTCGCCTCACGCATGGCGGATGCGGGGTTGGTGCAGCCGGCGGCCGCCGGCAGTTCGAAAACCGGCTGACCGGCACCCGCATCGGAGGCGCGCTATGATCCGCCTCCTGCTCGTCCTTGTGGTGCTTGCGGCGACGGCCGGTGCCGTGGTCGCTTATGGCGACCCCGAACGGATCGCGCGCGCTGGCGACACCGTTTCGGAATTATTGCGCAAGCGCGCCGCGTCGCCGGCGCGCGCGGTGCAGATCTCGCGCGGTCAGGGCGGCGAATTCGCGCTGCTGGCGAAGATCAATGGCGTCGTCGCCCCGATGGTGGTCGACACCGGCGCGACCTCGGTGGTGCTGACCTACGAGACCGCCAAGGCCGCCGGATTGCCACTCGAATTGCTCGAATACGACGTCGACGTCGAGACCGCCGGCGGCCACACCAGAGCAGCACGGCTGACGCTCGATCGCCTTGCGATCGGCAAGCTGGTCGAACGCTCGGTGCCGGCGCTGGTGGTGCCGCACGGACAGATGAAGACCAATTTGCTCGGGATGAGCTTTCTGGATCGGCTGGAGAGCTGGGAAGTGCATGCCGACAGGCTGATGCTGCACGGCTATCCGTAGAATCTTTTTGACGCGTCTTCATGGGAACCGCATCCACCCCCGCATCAAGTGCGGAACAGGCTTTCGCTCGAAAACGCCTTAGCGCGCGTATTGCCGCAAGTCACACTTCGTCTTTCATCGAAGTATAGTATCTCGGTATTCGCGTAACCATGCAGGCTCACGAACGGTGGGCTTCGCCATGAACATCAACGCCATTCCCGTCGCCTCGGTCCAAACGGCAGCGCCCGCGCGCAATCCAAAAATCCGAAGTCTGGTCGAAGGCCCGATCCTGACGACCCTGCTCAAGCTGGCCGCACCGAATTTCGCTGACGCAACGGCGCGTGTCACCTTCCTGACACTCGATGCGTATTTCGTCAGCTTTCT
>DATBYN010000132.1:0-3518 GCA_036513695.1 Bradyrhizobium sp.
CAGGATGGGTTCGCTTAGCATTTGGCACTGGATCGTCGTGATCGCAGTCGTCCTGCTGCTGTTTGGCCGCGGCAAGATTTCGGACCTGATGGGCGACGTCGCGCAGGGCATCAAGGCCTTCAAGAAGGGCATGCAGGATGACGAGAAGACTGCGGAAAAGCCCGAGCCCGTGAAGTCGATCGATCATAACGCAACGCCGTCTGCGGCGGCGCGGTCGGACGTCGGCAGCAAGGCTGTCTGAACACCGAAAGCTTGCAGCGGCAAGACCGGTTGAGGGAGACGCAGGCGGCCCGAATCTTGTTTGGCAAGTATTGGGGTAACCAGCCTCGCGTGAGCGGAATTTTTCATGTTCGACATCGGGTGGAGTGAATTCCTCGTCATCGCGATTGTCGCGCTGATCGCCATCGGCCCGAAAGAGCTGCCGGGCGTGCTGCGCATGGTCGGGCAGTGGATGGGCAAGGCACGCAAGATGGCGGCCGAATTCCAGGGCCAGTTCCAGGAGGCCATGCGAGAGGCTGAAATGGCCGACCTCAAAAAGAGTTTTGACGAGGTCAAGGAAGCCGCCTCAGGTTTTACCGGCGGCAACATCATGACGTCGCTGCAGAAGGACGTCGGCGAGGCGCTGCGGATCGACGACGTCGACAAGCCCGCGGCAACCGAGACTCCCGCGATCGAACCGCCCGCTGCTGCCACGACGCTAGAGGCCGCCGTTCCCGAAAAACTCAATGGGGCCGACTCCCACGCCGCCGCGATGGAGCCGCTCGCGATCACGCGCGAGATTGAGCCGGCGTCGCACGAGAATGCGCCGGCGCCGCCTGACGTAGAACGGGACGCCAAAGCGTCATGAGCGCCGAGGATATCGAGGCCAGCAAAGCGCCGCTGATGGATCATTTGATCGAGCTGCGCTCGCGCCTGATCAAGGCGCTGCTCGGCTTCGGCATCGCCTTCATCTTCTGCTTCTTCTTCGCCAAGCAGATCTACAACGTGCTGGTATGGCCGTTCGTCTGGATCGCGGGCGCGGAAAATTCAAAATTCATCTACACGGCGTTGTTGGAATATTTCATCACCCAGCTAAAACTCGCGCTGTTCGGCGCCGGTTTCATCTCGTTCCCGATCGTGGCGACGCAAATCTACAAATTCGTGGCGCCCGGTCTCTACAAGCACGAGCGCGGCGCGTTTCTGCCCTATCTGATCGCGACGCCGATCTTCTTCGTGCTGGGGTCGATGCTGGTCTATTTCGTGGTGCTGCCGATGCTGGTGCGGTTCTCACTCGGCATGCAGCAGACCGGCGGCACCGAGACCGCGCAAATCCAGCTATTGCCGAAGGTCGGCGAATACCTGTCGCTGATGATGTCGCTGATTTTTGCCTTCGGCATCGCGTTCCAGCTGCCCGTGATCCTGACGCTATTGGGGCGGATCGGCATCATCACCTCGCAGCAGCTGCGCGATAAGCGCCGCTATTTCATCGTGGTCGCCTTCATCATCGCCGCCGTCCTGACGCCGCCCGACGTGCTCAGCCAGTCCTCGCTCGCGATCCCGTTGCTGTTGCTGTACGAGGGCTCGATCATCGCGGTGCGCATAGTGGAAAAGAAGGCCGCCGCGGCCAAGGCAGCTGGCACCACGCCGCCGTCCGCGGCACCTCCGCCGCCGGCGGCGAATCCGGCGGAATAAGGGGCTTTATTCGTCATGCCCGGGCTTGTCCCGGGCACCCACGTCTTTTACAGACCGTGCAGCAAAGACGTGGATGGCCGGGATTCTGGCGTGAAGACGCGCTTCGCGCTTTTGCCCGGCCACGACGCAGGAATTCTTGCCATGCACGACATCAAATGGATCCGCGATAATCCCGACGCCTTCGACGCTGGACTGAGACGGCGCGGGCTCGCGCCGATGTCTGCCTCGCTGCTTTCGATCGACGAGAAGCGCCGCGCGGCGATCCTCAAGTCCGAGCAGGCGCAGGCCCGGCGGAACGCCGCCTCGAAAGAGATCGGCGACGCCAAGAAGGCCAGGGATGAAGCGCGCGCGGCTGCGCTGATGGCCGAAGTTGCGGAACTCAAGACGACCATGCCGGAGCTCGAGGCGGAGGCCAAGGCGGCGGACGAAGAGCTAGCGACGGAATTGGCCGCGATTCCGAATCTCCCGCTCGATGAGGTCCCAGATGGCGCCGACGAGCACGGCAATGTCCAGCATCACCTGTTCGGCGACAAACGCACCTACGGCTTCACGCCAAAACCGCACGACGATCTCGGCGGTGCGCTGGGATTCATGGATTTTGAAGCCGCCGCGAAACTCAGCGGCGCGCGCTTTGTCGTGCTCAGGAAGGGCCTGGCGCGATTAGAGCGCGCGATCGGGCAGTTCATGCTCGATCTCCACAGCAACGAGCACGGCTATACCGAAATAAATCCGCCGCTCTTGGTGCGCGAACAAGCCGCCTATGGAACGGGTAATCTACCGAAGTCTGCTGAAGACATGTTTTGTACGCGGGAGGGACTTTGGCTTATTCCCACCGCCGAAATGCCCCTGACAAATCTCGTGCGAGAATCCATCGTCGACGAGAAAGAACTGCCGATGCGGCTGACGGCGCTGACGCCGTGCTTTCGCGCCGAAGCAGGCGCCGCGGGGCGCGACACCCGCGGCATGATCCGCCAGCATCAATTCACAAAAGTCGAACTGGTCTCGATCACAACGCCCGAAAACAGCAAGGACGAGCACGAGCGCATGCTGGCCTGCGCCGAGGAAGTGCTGCGGCGGCTCGACCTGCATTACCGGGTGATGACGCTGTGCGCCGGCGACATGGGGTTTTCGGCGCAGAAGACCTACGACATCGAGGTCTGGATGCCCGGGCAGGGCGAGGGCGGGGCCTACCGCGAAATCTCAAGCTGCTCGGTGTGCGGCGATTTCCAGGCCCGGCGCATGGACGCGCGTTATCGTGGGCCCGACGGCAAGCCGCGTTTCGTGCACACGCTGAATGGCTCCGGCACCGCCGTTGGACGCGCGCTGATCGCGGTGATGGAAACCTACCAGCAGGAGGACGGCTCGATCGCCGTGCCCGATGTGTTGCAACCCTATATGGGCGGGCTGAAGCTGGTCGAGAAAGACCGATAATTCCAGCAATTTATCCGAGTCAGCCCACGTTCGATGTTGCGAAGGCGGTGCGCCCCGGTATCTTCGTTTTTTGCCTGCGGCGAGAGCCGCTTTGGAAAACGAAGCTAGAAAATGGCCCTGCATCGCGAAATCTATTGGGTGGGCAGACAATGGGCCGTTACCGGCTATGGCATCCAGGCGTGCGACCAGAAGCAGAAGAGCAAATTCGATATCGAGGCCTCCCGCTTATGGGAAGACGGCCTGCTGGAAGGCATGCGCGCCCTGAAGTGGCTCAATATCGAGGACTTCGAGAAAGCGCTTTCCGTCGCCCGCAAGCATTATCCGGAGCCGCCCCGAAAAGCCGTGCCGCCTGAAGATGCGGTTTCGCGCCTGAAGGATAGCGGTCCCCTTGAGGAGCCGAAACCAGCGGCTCAAAA
>DATBYN010000133.1:0-3522 GCA_036513695.1 Bradyrhizobium sp.
CCTACGCGGTGTCGCCTAGCCTTGCGGCTTTGCTTCCAATGTCGCGGCCGCGGCGCGGGTCCGGAAATAATCCAGCACGAAGAGGCGGATTGCGGAAGACAGATTGCCTTGCTGGCGCTTGCTGTCGATCTCGCCGACCAGCTCGGACAGCGTCATGTCGCGTTGTCCCGAGATTTCCTTCATGCCGTTCCAGAATGCCTCTTCGAGGCTGACGCTGGTCTTGTGGCCGGCGACCACGATCGAGCGCTTCACGACGGGCGATTTCATGATGCGTCCTCGCCGTCGATCCGGTGCTGGTCCAGCAAATCGCTGGCACGCTTGGCGCGGTGTTCGTCGCGCGTGCGCTCGGATTTGGTTCGGCCATGCTGCAATCGGTTGGCGTCGGCTTGTTTCGCCGATAGTTCTCGCGCGATGCGCTTCTTGATTCGCTTAAGGTTGATCACGTCCCCCATGCTCGTCCCCCGTCACGCAATAAATTGAGGTGGTACAGAATTTTCTCGAAGGCGTAGCTGATTGCGCTGGGTGTAACCGGCTCGCTCTTCATCCAGGAAATCCTCGCAATTCGGTCCTCTGATGGCATCAAAAAAAATGGTTCCGCTCTGCGGAAACGAAATAATGCTTGCTCTACCACGCCGCCACGCAGCGACGATAGAAGATCGTTATCAGTCTTTAGGCGTTATCGCCCACAACTATTCCAAGGGTCCCGTAGTTTCCCGGGGATCGTCGCGCGGTGATTAGCCCGGATGCGTCATCTTGTCCGGCTGTACCAGCCGGTCGAATTCAGCGGCGGAAACAAAACCCAGCCGCACCGCCTCTTCCTTCAAGGTGGTTCCTCGGGCGTGCGCCGACTTGGCGACCTTTGCCGCGTTGTCGTAGCCGATCTTCGGCGCGAGCGCGGTCACCAGCATCAGCGAGCGTTCCATCAAATCCCGGATGCGTTTTTCGTCGGCGCGGATTCCCTCGACGCAATGTTCGGTGAAGGAGCGCGCGACGTCGGCCAGCAGTTGAATGGAATGCATCATACAAAATGCCAACACCGGTTTGTAGACGTTGAGCTCGAAATGGCCTTGGCTCCCGGCAACGGTGATGGTGGTGTGATTGCCGAATACCTCGCAGCACACCATGGTCATCGCCTCGCTCTGCGTCGGGTTGACCTTGCCCGGCATGATCGACGACCCCGGCTCGTTTTCAGGCAGGATCAATTCGCCGATGCCCGAGCGCGGGCCGGAGCCCAGCAGGCGAATATCGTTGGCGATCTTGAACAGGCCGGTCGCCACCGAATTGATCGCGCCATGCACGAACACATAGGCGTCATTGGAGGCCAGCGCCTCGAACTTGTTGGCGGCGCTGGTGAAGGGCAGTTTTGTGATTTTTGCGACGTGCTTTGCAAACAGCCTGGCAAATCTCGGTTTCGAATTCAGCCCAGTGCCCACCGCGGTGCCGCCTTGCGCCAGCGGGTAGAGATCTTTCACCGCGACATGCAGCCGCGCGATGCCGCTTTCGACTTGCGCGGCGTAGCCGGAAAATTCCTGACCGAGTGTCAAGGGCGTCGCGTCCTGGGTGTGGGTGCGGCCGATCTTGACGATGTGCGCGAATTCTTTTTGCTTCTTGCGCAGAGCGCGATGAAGCCCGCTCAGCGCGGGAACGAGATCGCCGACGATTCGCGTTGCGGCTGCGATATGCATGGCGGTCGGGAACGAATCGTTCGACGACTGACTCAGGTTGACGTGATCGTTGGGATGCACTGGTTGCTTGGCGCCGAGCTTGCCGCCAAGCAATTCGTTGGCGCGGTTGGCGATCACCTCGTTGAGGTTCATATTGGTCTGGGTGCCGGAGCCGGTCTGCCAGACAACAAGCGGAAAATGATCGTCGAACTTGCCATCGATCACTTCGCGCGCGGCGCGGATGATGGCGCGGGCGCGGCGCTGGTCGAGTAACCCCAGCCCGCGGTTGGTCTCGGCGGCAGCGAGCTTGACGATGCCGAGCGCACGAATGATGTCGATCGGCATGCGGTCGTGGCCGATACGGAAATTCTGCCGCGAACGTTCGGTCTGCGCGCCCCAGTAGCGGCTGGCCTCAACCTCGATCGGCCCAAAACTGTCGGTTTCAGTGCGCGTGGAAGGCAAGCGCGATGATGTTGTCGACCGGTCCATGAACGATGTCCATTGCGCGAGGCCGCATCTTTCGAAGACAGCTCACCCGCCTTCTTCATTCGACAGGCGCGGATCGCCTCGTGCGGCGTTATTTCTTGCGGAAGCGATCGAGCCGCACGACTTCGGCGCCCTCGCCAGGCTTGGCAGGCTGATCCTGATTTTCGGCCGATGGTGCCGGAGCCGCCAGCGCCGACGGGGAAGGGACGGGAAGGTTGGTCGCAGGTAGCTCAGTCGCAGCATCGGAAGGCTCGAATTGCAGGCCGAACTGTACCGACGGGTCGAAGAAGCTCTTGATGGCGTTGAACGGTACAGCCAGACGCTCCGGGACGCCGCCGAACGACAGCCCGACCTCAAAACGGTCCTCGGTCACCACCAGGTCCCAGAACTGGTGCTGGAGGATGACCGTCATCTCTTCCGGATATTGCGCCAGCAGCCGCGCCGACAGTTTTACGCCTTCCGCGGTGGACAGAAACGTGATGAAGAAATGATGCTCGCCTGGCAGTCCATGCTCGGCCGCATCGGCTAGCACACGGCGCAGCACCCCGCGCAGCGCATCGCGCGCCAGCACGTCGTATCGAATATGATCGGTCGCCATTCTTAAGTCCTGTCCAGTGCTGCCGTCGGGCCGGCGACGATGCCGGTCGTCCGACTCGCCAATTTACCCATGCTACCCCGGCGGCGGCCCCGGGTCAGCAGCCGTTGCTGCCGGTTGCGGAAATTCAGCAATAAACTCAGGGTCGAGGCAAATTCCCTCGCCAAAATAGAGTGGAGGCTTCTGTTGCCAGGTGCCTCCGAACCCCGCCTGGCGGAGCTTAACCCACTAGGACTTTAGACTTGGTCTTTCAAACCGCTTACGCGGCCTGAGCAACCGGAGCATAGTTGTCGTTTGCAACTATTGCATAGCCCGATAACGGCGGAACAATACCGGGAAAAAACACGCCCTTTACGCCCTCGTCGATCCTGTTTCGCCCCCGCCGAAACCCGCAGCTTCGCGCTACGGGCTTGGGTGGAGGCGCCGGGTGCTGCCCCCGGGTCCGAATGGTTTATTGCGGCGGCAATTTATTTCCATAGCCGGCGAACCGGCAGCCTCAATATAGGGGGCAAAGTTCGAGAAAAACAGAGCTTTTACAACGTATTCCGGCCTGAAATTCGCAGCCTCCAGCACTGGAACACGCCGAATTGGGTTGGCCTTGCGGCGTCGTCCGTTCTAAATCTCAGGCCATGCCCCCGGAATCGCCGCCGGTCGCCGTTCCGGCGCCGGAACTCCCGACATCAAGTCCGCCCGGCCTGATCGCGCTGTTTGTCGCCTTCGCCAAGATATCGGTTGCGGGCTTCGGCGGCGTATTGGTTTGGGCGCGGCGCGGCATCG
>DATBYN010000134.1:0-7998 GCA_036513695.1 Bradyrhizobium sp.
GGCGCCTGACTTGGTCTTCAGCTTGGGCATTTGGCTCTCCTATGGCCGCAGGAAAAACGCGCCCAAAGCGGCGCTTTCGCGGCTAAAATGCTCGTTAGAGCGTTGAAAATGCTCGGCTATTTCTTGGAAAGAAACAGCCCGCAGGGTCGTCGCCACGGCAGCCCTTGATCAGCCGGGCGATGAAGGCTGCGCTTATGGCAGAGCCGGACGAGATTGGCAACGATGAACCGCAGAACTGATCGTCCGACTGACTATCGAACGCCACCAGCGGCGGATCCGAGGATAAAAACAAAATGACGATTTCAGCCCAATTGTTTGGTTTTTTTGCCGATTTACGGCGCAGCCTGTTTGTCGCCGCCGTTCTCACCGCCGTCGCCGCGCCCGCTACCGCGGACGCCGGCATGGTCAGGGCGGGAGCCTATGACGGCGTCTGGAATGTGGTGTTTGCGACAGAGGCAGGGAATTGCAGCTCGAATAACAGCGTCCCGTTTACCGTGACCGGCACGCGGGTTTCCTCGGCCGGCGGCGGCAAGGTCACCGGCGGTATCACCCGCGGCGGCGCTGTTTCTGTCCAAATCTCCGTCGGCGCATCCAAGGCGAGCGGTCGCGGCCGGCTCTCAGGTAACGCTGGAGCGGGCCGATGGACCGGGATCATCACCGGCGACCAATGCAGCGGCACCTGGCAGGCCACGCGGAGCTAATTTTTTCACGGAGTATGAATGCCTGCCACACGTCGTCCCGGCAAACGCCGGGACCCATAACCATAGGCTTCAGTTGGTAAAAAAGCCGTCTGACTTTGTGCCCGAATGAGGTTTCTGGCGTATGGGTCCCGGCGTTCGCCGAGAATAAAATCAGCGTGGCGCCAGAACCATCACCACCTGACGGCCCTCGAAACGCGCGTCCTGCTCGACCTTGGCGAATTCGGCGACGTCGGCCTTGACCTTGTCCAGCAGTTTGGTGCCGATTTCCTGGTGCGCCATTTCACGGCCCCGGTAGCGCAGGGTGATCTTGACCTTGTCGCCTTCCTCGAAGAACCGCTGCATCGCTCGCATCTTCACGTCGTAATCGTGATCATCGATCATCGGCCGCAGCTTGATCTCCTTGATCTCGACGACCTTCTGCTTCTTGCGGGCCTCGGCGGCTTTCTTCTGCGCGGAATATTTGAACTTCCCGTAGTCCATGATCTTGCAGACGGGAGGATTGGTGTTCGGCGAAATCTCCACAAGATCCATGCCGGCTTCGAGGGCCATCTTGATGGCTGCCACTGTCTCGACGATGCCGTGGTTCGTGCCGTTCTGATCGATCAGCTGAACCTGTGCGTTGCGGATTTCATCATTGGTGCGCGGCCCGTCTTTGGCGGCAGCGGGCGGGGCTCTGTTGGGACGGCGAATGGGTAGCTCTCCAAGGTTGTGAACGAAGGCGATAGTTTGAAGGAATAAGGCGCGAGGGGCAAGCAAACTCGCAAGGCCGCACCCCGAAACCATCAAATGCGAGGCATTTTGGTCACGCCAAACAACGTCTACTGGTACGGATTGTTCAGATCAGCCCACATAGAGGGCAGAGGTTCGCGATGCAAGTGTTTGCGGCAGCCCTCGAAGCCGTTTATTCGGCATCCGTTGACGGAACGCGCGTGCTCACTCAAACAGCAGTGAAACCCAAGTGACAATGCCATGACCGATTCCGCCACCCCGTCACTGGAGCCCGTCTTCATCCAGGTCGGCCAGGATGCTGCCGCACGCCGCATCGCCGTGCGAGCCCGCGCAGGCACCGCGCCCGGGCTGTTCTGGCTCGGCGGTTTCAATTCGGACATGAAGGGTACCAAGGCCTTGGCGCTGGATTCGTGGGCCGCCGAGCATCACCGCGCCTGCGTGCGGTTCGATTATTCCGGCCATGGCGAATCCGGCGGCGCGTTCGCCGACGGAACCATCGGGCGCTGGCTGGAAGAGAGCGTCACCGTGTTCGACCGGTTCTGTTCGGGCCCGCAGGTCGTGATCGGTTCCTCGATGGGCGGCTGGATGGCGCTGCTTTTGGCGCGCGAAGTAGCAAAGCGCGAGGCGAGCCGCACGTCGCCGGCCGGCCTGGTGCTGATCGCGCCGGCACCGGATTTTACCGAAGTGCTGATGTGGAACGGTTTTTCGCCGGAAGTGAAGCTGGAGATCCAGACCAAAGGCGTGTGGCTGCGCCCCTCGCAATATGGTGAGCCCTATCCGATCACCCGCGCGCTGATCGAGGAGGGCCGCAACCACCTGTTGCTCGGCGCCGCCATCGATGTCGGCTGCCCGATCCGGATCCTGCAGGGCGCGCAGGATCCGGATGTGCCATGGCAGCACGCCTTCGCGCTGGCGCATCGGCTGCCCAAGGACGACGTGGTGCTGACCATGATCCAGGACGGCGACCACCGCCTGTCGCGGCCGCAGGACATCGCGCGGATTTTGGCGGCGGTTAAGGAGATCGGATAGACTGCGTTTCAAGGAGAAACGCCATGACCATGTCAACCATGCTCCGCGCCTTCTGCGACGCCGTCGAAAGACATGACGGCAAGGCCTTCGCCGAGCTGTTCACCGAGGACGGCGTCTATCACGACGTGTTTTACGGCGCGTTCACAGGCCGCGCCAAAATCGCCGAGATGATCGACGATTGGTTCTATCGCGCCGCGACCGATTTTCGCTGGGACATGCATGAGCCCGTGAGCGATGGCAAAACGCTCTATGCGCGCTACACGTTCAGCTATCGCTCGACGCTGCCGGAGGCGAACGGGGCGCGCGCGATGTTCGAGGGTGTCGCGATCATGGCGCTCCGCGACGGCAAGATCGCGAGCTATCGCGAGGTCGCCAACACCGCGACCGGCTTTGTCGACATGAATTTTGCCCCCGAGCGCATCGCCAAGATCGTCGCCCGGAAAGGCGCCGAGCTGAAAGCGCGGCCGGAGATGAAGCGGCATCTGGAAGGGTGACGGCCTAAGGCGATCACCTCACCGCGGCGGCGCCACCGGCGTCATCGGCTTGCGTTGCGCCAGCGCTGCGACGGTGGACGACCCGGTCGGGCCTTGCTGGTCGTACAGAAAGCATTCGCCGATCGCGATGCCGTCGGTCGCGTGGTGGTTCACCACCTCAAAGCCGATCCACTCCTTCACCGGCAGGCGATGCAGATAGAGCGTGACGTCGCTGTTGATATAGCCGAGGCCTTGGTCGCCGGCATTGGCAAAGGGGCTGGCAAAATCCGCCGCCACGGCGGCCCGCACGAACGGCGTCAGCGGCGCACCTTCGACCAGGTCGCGCACCTCGCTCATCCACAGCCGCCGCGGTCCGAGCGTGCCCATCGCGCCCACGATCGGGCGGGTGGTCCATTTGCCGTACATGCCGAGCCGCGGATCTTCCGGGACCGCCATGTCCGCAGGCGCCGGCACCCCCCAATTCGGCGGCGACCAGACCCGGCCCGGCGGGTTCTGCGTCTTTCGCAACAATTGGCACGACGCGCGCGCCATGGCGACGCCGCGGCTGAAAAAATCGGCCTCGACGACCTTGATCCGCAGGCCGTCGCGGATGAGTTTTGTTTTGACCTCGATCGGCGAAAGATCGGGCAGCCGGAACATGTCGACGGTTAGCCGCGCCGGCACGAAATCGTCCGCGCCGTGGCGCTCTTCGATCGCAAAGGCCAACAGGCCGATAATGACCCTGCCGTGCAGCGATTTGGGGTCCCACGGGCCGCTCGCGATGGGCGTGGGAATATAGGCGTCGCGGTCTTTGGTGAAGAAGGGCTGATTGGTCATGGGTAAGGGAGGATGACGGAATTTGCGGTGATAAATCAAGGGCGAAGAGCGTTATGTACGGCGCCACTCTGCTCGAACGGTCTCATCCGGCTCGGCGGTCACGGCGCGCGCCGCGAGTTTGGAAAACTCATCCCGTCCCATCAATTGCGATAGCGCCCACACGGCGGCACCCCGTACCAGCGGGCTGTCGTCGCTCAGCAAACGTTCGGCCGCGTCGGTCAAATCAGCATCGTTCGAATTGCCGATCGCGATCAGCACATTGCGAACAAAACGATCGCGGCCGATGCGCTTGACCGGCGATTTCGCAAATCTTGCGCGAAACGCCGCATCGTCGAGCTCGGCGAGTTCGGCAAGTGCGGGCGCGCGCAATTCGTCGCGCGCGGCGAGTTTTGTCTCGCGGCCGGCTTGCGCGAACTTGTTCCATGGACAAACCGCGAGGCAATCATCGCAGCCATAGATGCGATTGCCGATGGCTCTGCGAAATTCGTGCGGGATTTGCCCCTTGTGCTCGATGGTGAGATAGGAGATGCAGCGCCTGGCGTCGAGCTTGTAGGGCGCCGGAAACGCCGATGTCGGGCAGATATCGAGGCAGGCCTGACACGAGCCGCAATGATCGCTATCGGCCTGGTCGCGCGGCAGATCGAGGGTGGTAAAGATCGCGCCGAGGAACAGCCACGAGCCGAACTCGCGCGACACAAGATTGGTGTGCTTGCCCTGCCAGCCCACGCCCGCCGCCTGCGCCAACGGCTTTTCCATGACGGCGGCGGTATCGACGAACACCTTGACCTCGCCGCCTAAAGTCGCGACCAGCCATCGCGCCAGCGCTTTCAGCCGCTTTTTGATCAGGTCGTGATAATCGTCGCCCCTCGCATAAACCGAGATCGCGCCGCGGCTGCGCCGCTCCAGGATGGCGAGCGGATTTTCATCCGGCCCGTAATTGACACCCAGCATGATCACCGAGCGGACGCCCGCCCACAGCACACGCGGATCGGCGCGGCGTTCGGGATGAGAAGCGAGCCAGCCCATGTCGCCATGCGCGCCGGCGTCGAGGAAGTCGCGAAAATGTTTTGCGATATCCGCAATCGCATTGGGATCGGTCACGCCGACGCAATCGAATCCCACAGCACGCGCTTCGCTTGCGAGCGCGGCCTTCAGATCGGCGCCGTTCAGAAGTCGAGGTCCACGTAGGTCCGCGACGCCGGCACGCCGGCCAGCCATTCGCTCAAGAGCGGGCGGAACGAGGGTCTGGATTTTATCCGCGCGTACCACGCCTTTGCTGCGTCGTCCTCGATCCATGGCACGTCGCCCAGATAGTCGATCGCCGAAAGATGCGCCGCGGCGGCGAGGTCCGCATAGGTCAACTGGTCGCCGGCCAAAAAATTCCGCGTCTTCGCGAGCCAGCCGATGTAGGCCAGATGATAGCGCACATTCGCCTTCGCCGCGCGGATCACATCCGCCGCCGGCGCGCCGCCGCCATTCTCTTCGCTCATGAAACGCTTGTAGATGCGCTCAGTGACCAGGGGATTGGAGGCTTCTTCGAAAAATTTCTCGTTGAACCACGCCATCAGCCGGCGCACCTCGATGCGCTCGGCCATCGTGGATGGCAACAGACGGCGCTCGCCCAAACCGCCGCCGTAGGTTTCATCGAGGTATTCAGCGATGATCCCGGCGCCGGGGACAGCGGGCTGACCTTCCGCCGTCAACACCGGCGTCGTGCCTGCGGGATTGAGCGCAAGATACGCCTCGCGCCGCTCCCAGACCCGCTCCTCCACCAGGCGCAATTCATGGCCGTATTCGCCGAGCGCAAGGCGGACGAAGCGCGAATGCGGACAGAACGAATGATGAAACAGCGTGAACATTAAGAGCCTTGGTGTGTGATCAGCGGACTTAAGGGGCGCTTGCTCGCGGGTTCCCCCTCAGGGAGTGCTAAGTCGGAGGTGGTGACATGCCCTGATCTCACATTCAAGTGTCGGTCTCGCTGTCACTTTTACGATTGCGGCGGAGAGGCGGATGGGCGAGAAGAGCCCGCACTTTTCGGGCGAAATCGATCAGAACGGACCTATGTCATGATGTCGGATGCAGTACGGGCAGTGATTCTCGGTATCATCGAGGGTGTCACAGAATTCTTACCGGTTTCCTCGACAGGCCATTTGCTGCTGGCGGAACGCTTCTTCGATCTCGGCGAGGGCAGTTTCTGGAACAGTTTTACGGTACTGATTCAGCTCGGCGCGATCCTGGCTATTCTCGTGATCTACTTTGCCAAATTGTGGCGGATCGCGCTCGGCATGTTCTCTAATGCCGACGACCGGCGATTCGTCATCGGCGTTTTGGTGGCGTTCCTGCCCGCCGTCGTCATCGGGCTGGCTGCCGGGAAATACATCAAGGAATTCCTGTTCAATCCGTGGGTGGTGTGCTTTTCGCTGATCGTCGGCGGCGCGATCCTGTTGTGGGTCGATCAGCTCGATCATAAGCCGCACGAGCACGATGCCACAAAATTTCCGCTGCCGATGTATCTCTACATCGGCTTCGCGCAATGCCTGGCGATGATCCCCGGCGTGTCGCGCTCCGGTGCCAGCATCGTGGCGGCGATGCTGCTCGGGGCCGATAAGCGCGCAGCGGCGGAGTTTTCATTCTTCCTGGCGATCCCGACCATGGTCGGTGCCTTCGCCTATGATTTTTACAAGAACCGTGCCGAGATGACGATCGATCATGTCGGCATCATCGCGATCGGATTCGTGGTGTCGTTCGTCACCGCGATCATCGTGGTGAAGACTTTCCTGAGTTACGTCACCCGCCACGGTTTTACATTATTCGCGTGGTGGCGCGTCATCGTCGGCACGCTCGGCCTGATCGCGCTGGCGATGGGAAGGTAACACCATTTCCGGTGTCGTCCCCGCGAAGGCGGGACCTATAACCACAAATGCGCGTTGGGAAGCACGCTGTGGCCCCAGCCTGCGCAACATAAATATTAGTGGTTATGGGTCCCGACGTTCGCCGGGACGACGGATAAATCACGCCCCCTTGTGCGCGAACTGTCCGGTCTTGCGGAAGCGCCAGAGATATTGCGGGGCGATCGCTTCCATCGAATCAGGCACGATGCCCAGTCCTTCGAGGGTCAGGTCGGCGTGCTTGGCGGCGTCCGAAACCACGTTGTCAACGCGCAACAATTCCACTTGATCCGGCGTCAATTTGAGCGGCCCCGGCGCGAACTGCAGCAGCGGCGCCTGAAGTTTCGCAAGGGCGAATGGCAGCGAGATCAGCATGCGCTTGCGTTCGGTGATCGACAGGATGATCTCCATGATCTCGCGCATCGTCAGCACTTCCGGACCGCCGAGCTCGTAAGGAACGCCTTGTTTTGTCTTTCCGTCGACCGCGTCGGCAATCGCGGTCGCGACGTCGCCGACATAGACCGGCTGCAGTTTTGTCAGACCGCCGCCGATCAGCGGCAGCGCAGGCGAGATCCGCGCCAGCGACGCAAACCGGTTGGTGAACTGATCCTCAGGCCCGAACACGAGCGAAGGCCGCAGGATGGTAGCGGAGGGGACCGCCGCCAGCACCGCCTTCTCGCCCGCGGCCTTGGAGCGCGCGTAACGCGAGGGCGAATTCGCGTCGGCACCGATCGCCGAAACATGCACCATCGAGGCGCCTGCGACAGCGGCCGCCTTGGCCACCGCGCCGGCCCCCAATGCCTGGACGGCATCGAAGGTCTGGGCGCCACCCTCGGTCAGGATGCCGACCAGATTGATGGCGGCGTGGGAATCCCGCATCGCCGCCTCGACCGAAGCCGGATAGCGCAGATTAGCCTGCACGGCGTGGATCTGGCCGACCCTGCCGAGCGGCTGTAAATGCCCGGCCAGTTCCGGCCGCCGCACCGCGACCCGGATGCGGTAATCTCGCTTGGCGAGCGCCCGGACCACGCTTCGTCCCAGAAAGCCCGATCCGCCGAAAACCGTGACCAGGGTGTCCAGATTCGATGCCATGGGGGTTCAATTTCCTAGGGTCAATTCGCGAGATCGAGGGTCTCTTCTGGATTTCGCGATACGCCATCGCGCCTGTGCTGTACAGCGTAATTGGGCAGTGATTCAACAATTTGACAAGCGCGCAAGGCATCCGTACTAACCCGCCCGGGCCCAGGTGGCGGAATTGGTAGACGCGCTGGCTTCAGGTGCCAGTGGCTTAACGGCCGTGAAGGTTCGAGTCCTTTCCTGGGCACCATTTTGCCCAAGCCC
>DATBYN010000135.1:0-7079 GCA_036513695.1 Bradyrhizobium sp.
GTGTGTTCTGTGTTTCCGTTGGCGTCGGTGAATGAGAGGGAGACCCGCAGCGCGCGTCCTTCATCCTGCTCGCCCGGCGTGTAATTGGCGCTGGTGACCCCGGTCCCGGATCCGTCGACCCACCCTTTGGTATTGTCGAATATCTGCCAGTCGTAGGTGGCACCCGTAACGGATTGGCCGCCATCGGTAATGGAGGCCGTAATGGCGCTGCCTTCGGACGCATTGCCGTTGGAATCGAGCCCGGCGATCGCTCCGGGGACTTCGGTTATGGCAGTCCCGTGTGCGGATGACTTGTCATCGGCTAGCACCCAATGCGCACCGAGATAGTCGCCGGACAGATTTATGTCGGCAACGTCGACACCGCCGACGAAGATTGAGAGCGTGCCTCCGGAAGCGTTCCCGGCATAACTGGCCGTGGGGTTGTCTCCAGACGCGATATCGCGGAGATCAAGCGTGTTGTCGTCGAGGCCGGAAACCGTCCCGCCAAACGTCTTGGCGTGATCAAGCTGGAGGGTCCCGGTCGCCGCGGCCGCGAAGGTAGTGTCCGCGGTCGAATTTGCGGCGCCGAGCTCGAGCAGCGAAGCGCCGAGGATCGTCGCGGTGCCGAAGAACATCCCATCGACGATCAGGTTTGCGCCGTTCACCTCGAACGTGCCGGTGCTGATCACCGTGCTAGCCGCATCGATGGTCATCGTGCCACCGCTCACCTCGAAGGTGCCGGAATTGATGATGTCAGCTCCGTCGATGGCGTTGATGCCTGTGGATTGCAGCGTGCCGCTGATGCCAAGCGTGCCACCGCTGATGGTGGTACCGCTGACATCCAGCGTTCCGTCCGCCTGGATATGTCCGTCCGGATTTATTCCGACTCCATTATCAACGGTGACGCCGTCCCAATTTGCGGTCGCCGCGGACGCGATTTCGACCTTGCCGCTGTTGCCGATCGCAAGCGTGCCGCCCGTAACGGTCGAGCTGTCGAGGAAGGTCAGGGTGACCAATGATGGTGCGACGGCTATATCGACTTGAACAACCCCGCCCGCATTGACGACGTCGACACCATCGAACGTTGCGCCAGCCAGGGTTTCGATATGCACCGTTCCGGCATTGAAAAGACTGCCGCCGTGGACGTCGGCGCCACCCTGGAGCGTCAAGGTAGATTCGCTATCCACCGACAGGGCCGCCCCGATCGCGGTATCCGTGAATACGGTTGCGGTCGCCGTCACATTGTCCAGCGTCAGTGTCGTGGTGGCATCCACCGTAACATGGCCGCCATTGACCATCGCGCCGTCGACTGCGCTGTCGCCGGCGACGTGAATCATGCCGCTATCGGTAACGGTGCCGCCGATGATGGTGGTGCCATTGATCGTCAGCGTCTTGCCAATGTCGACGGTCAATTGATTGTTGTTCAGCACGTCGCTCGTGATCGAGCTATCGTCGGCGATATGTATCGTGCCGAGGTTGCTGATCGTTCCCGTCAGCACCAGCCCACTTTCGGTCTGTAGGAGGACGCCACCGCCCACGGCAGTATTGGCGAGCGTCAGCGTCTTACCGCTATCGATGATCAGCTGATTGTTCACCAGCTTGTCACTGTTGATACTGCTGTCGTCAATGATTTCGAGGGCGCCGAAATCACTGATCGCGCCGCCGGTCAGCGCGACCCCGCTCAGTTTCAGCGTCTGGCCGAGATCGACCTCGAGCGTACCGTTATCGGCGATCGCCGTACCCGTCACCGTAGTGCCGTTCAGTTTCAGCGTTTTACCGAAATCGATCGTAACCTGGCCGCCATTGACCGCCGCGCCGTTAATGGCGCTGTCTCCGATGACATGGATGCTACCGTTGTCCGTCACTATGCCGCCGGTAATGACGCCGTTCAGCGCCAGCGTCGCATCGGGATCGATCGTAATCCGACCGGAGTTCGCGATATCGACCAGAACATCGAGCGTGCCGCCGGCTATCTCGATCGTTCCCGTGCTGGCATTTGAAACGGTGCTTTGATCCTGGAAATCGCCGCCTTGGCCAAGCGTGATGAGGCCGGAATTCTGCAGCGAGCTGTCGGCAAGAAGCGTCAGCGTACCGCTGATGGTCAAGGTGATGTCTTTGTCGATGATGAGCTGCGCGCCGGTCGTATTTGCGGCGTCCAATGTCACGGACTTTGCCTCAAAGGCGGTCGTGTCGCCGACGGCCGCGACCGTGACCGCGTAGTGCCCGGTGCCGCCAATGACCTGCTCGTCTGGAATGACGACATCGTCGTTTTTGGTCGGTACGTTGCCGGTTTCCCAGTTCGCGCCATCGCTCCAGAGGCCGTCGGTTGGATGGATCCAGGCAACATCAGGTGGAGTAGTGTGGGTGATAGTGACCGTGACGTCCTGCGTCGCCGGCGCCCCCCGAGAATCGGTGACCGTGATCGTATAGGTCAGCGTCAGGGTCTCGCCTGCCGGCAAGAAATCCGCGAGAAAATCCGGCAACGGAGCCAGCTGCCAGTCGATCGCGCCGTGACCCGAACCAGTACTGTCCGTCCCGATCTTGGCTGTCAGCGCTGCTTCAAATGCGGCGAGCGGACCCGGCGGAACGGCGCCCCCCGACCATGCGGGGGTTTTAAGGGCTACCGAAACCGAGTGGGTGTCCGTTAAATCAGGATCGTTGAAATCCAGCGTGCCTTGGGTCGGCGCGGGCTTGCCGGTGGCCGGATCGGTCGCCGAAAGAAATCCAGCGACGACTTCGTGGTCACCCGTGAAGGCCAAAGCGGGCGCGGAAGTGGTAATGACCGGAACGTCATTGGTGCCGGCGATCGTTATCGTAAAGTTTTGGGTCGTCGTCTCATTATTCAATGCAAAATTGTTCTGGACCACCACCACGTAGGTCAGCGTCAGCGTCTCGCCGGCGGCGAGGAAGTCGAAAGCATTGTCAGGGATGCTGTAGGTCCAGGTCGCCGAACCGTTGTTATTGTTGCCGGCGCCTGGCACCGGGGTGAAATTGACATCCACCTTGGCGATGTCTTGTTGCTGCAGCGCGTTCAGCGCGATGTTGTTGCCGTGGGCATCATGGTAGGTGACCGCATGTGTGTCGGCCGTCACGGTCACCGTCGGGACGTCGCCGGGATTGATGTCGGCCCAGTTGATCTGGACGATGACCTTATCGGGAGCGGCATCGCCGGTCTTGCCGGCCAGTTCGGTAATACCGAAGCCAGAAGCAACGTGACCGCCGGGGTCGAGGATAGCAAGGATCGGCCCCCCGGGAATGTGCTGCGGGCCGTTCGGTGGCGGGGTCGAACTTGAGTGCAGTGTGGCGTCGAGCGAGTTCACGATCAGGACAACCGGGGTCGCGGTTGTCCCATCCGCCAGTTTGATCGGCGCTTCCTGCAGGAGAGGGTTGATCGAATCGGTGAACTGCGTGTTCGATTTCGGGTTGCTGTTGTCCGTGAACTTTTGCGCGAACACGTCGGTGATCAGCTTTTGAATCTCCGGCGGCAGCGGCGAGTTGGTGATGCTCACAACACCCTGATGGATGTTGATTTGCTGCCCGGCCTGATCGACGGTCGCGATCGGCGTAAGCGTGTTCTTGTCGAACAGAATGTACGAGCCGGTATGGCCGTCGGGTTCGACCAGCACCTGGAATTTCGCATCCGGCGCGCCGCCCGTGCCGGGGATGCTGAAGTCGATCTCGACCAGGACCGCGGTGCCGCGGATACCCATGGTCGCGACCGGCGTGTCGATCTTCATGTCGCCGTGCTTGGCGGTCTCGCCGGCGACGAACGAGATGGTGCCGGCGACCAGGCTGAGCAGCGAGGAATTGTTCGACCCGTTGGGGTCGTAGACCATTTCGTTGAGCACCATCCGCGCATTCGACAACAGGCCGAACACGGTGCCGTCGATGAAGGTGATGCCGAGCGTCGAATCGGAGCCGGACTGGACGACATCGCCCTTCTCGACGTTGTCGCCATTGTTCAGGATGATCGAGACGCCGTTACGCACCGCGGTCGCGGTGCCGGTGAGCTTGGTGACATGGCCGATCACGGCGGCGGCCGCCGGCGCACCACCCGCCTGGGCCATCTCGACGTGGCCGGTCAGCGCGTTGACGATGTCACCGGTGAGTTGGGCGCCGTCGGGCGAAGCGAGCGCCGCGCGCTTCTCGCCCTTGAAGTAATCGTGCAGCACCAGCTCATGGTCGTCCTTGGAAAGCACCAGGTCGACGCCGGAGCGCTTGAAATCGCCGTGGAAAAGCAGCTGCGTGTCCGGGACGATAATCGCGTCGGACGGAACATGGCTTGCATGGTGAGAAAAACTATCGACGTGGGCGTTCGCACTGGAATGCGCCCCCGCACCCTCGACAGGCAGCTTGGCGTCGAATTTGCCAACGAAATTCAATGGGCCCCACCCGCAAACAGTTAATATCTAAATAATTTTCAGAGTCTAAGCTTGCTTACCATCGGTCCTCGCGTTGCGAAACCATCTCCTGCTTGTGCAAATCTTGGGCAGGCGGGATTCTGCAGCAGAGTCAGCCAATATCCGCCCCACCAAATCTTGAAGCAGCAAAGTATTGCGTGCCGCCATCCTCAATGCAGGAGCAAATTGATAGCAATCTGACAGACGACGTGATGTATTCTTGTGTATAAAATCCCGCCCCGATACTTGCATCGTCTTTCCCCTGCATTTCCCTGCAGGATACTGCGCCATTTTCTGCGCTAAAACTGTGAGATAGATAACAAATTCTGCGATTCCCGGCGAGTTAGCCATATCAGGCGGAATTCATCGAAAATACAACCTTTGCATGCCTTCGCGCGGCCTCGCCAGGGCTTTCGCCTCTGGAAGCGGACAATCTTTAATATTTTAAGCAAAATGGCGAGACAGATTTCAGCCTGTTTCGCGCTTTCGCACTCGGCGACGGCCGGTTTTAAGTAGATCAAAAGCCCCGCCGCCCATCATCGCCCGAGAAACGATCCGGTCACGCGCAGGCCAAACGGCCTCGCCGATGCCCGGACATGGGGCGTCAGATGGGTATCTTCAGTCACTCGCACGCGTGGCGTGCTGTCATCATTGCCTGCGGCATGGCCTGGTTCGGACCAGCGCCTGACCTCGCAGCCGGAACGTTGCTTTCGCCCGGCGCGGCGAACCTGATGCAGAAATCCGCCGAGCCATTCGGGCTCTTCGCTTCGCCGTTGTCGGCGGGGCCTTTACGGGAAAAATGGCTCGATCTCGAACGCAAGCTCGACGATGAACGGGTGCAGCTGGCGCTGTGCGATGGCGACCGCGATCGCTGCGTGTCCCCGGCGGCGCTGCGGCTGCTTGCCATCGTGGACGTCGCCAGAACCCGCGAGGGACGCGCCCGGCTCGGCGAGACCAACCGCGCGATCAATCTTGCGATCCGCGCGATGAGCGATCTCGCCCAATACGGTGAAATCGATGTCTGGAGCTCGCCGCTTGCCACCTTCGCCCGCGGCGCCGGCGACTGCGAAGACTATGCCATTGCCAAATTCGTGGCGTTGCGCCTGGCCGGAATCTCGCCGGACGATCTGCGGATCGTGATCATGCGCGACACCATCCACGGCGAGGACCACGCGGTCGCAGCAGTGCGGCTCGATGGGCATTGGCTGATGCTGGACAATCGCCGGATGGCGATGGTCGAGGACGCCAATGCCCGGAATTTCCGGCCGACCTTCGTGATCGATCAAACCGGCATCATGCAGTTTGCCGATACCCCGCTGCTCGCCAGCGCACTTGTTGCCAGCGCCCCTGGCCCTGCGCCAACGCTGGCGCCGGATCTGGCCGCAGAGCCAGGGCTGATCTCGTCCGCCGACTGAACTCGGCAACGCCCCGGTTGCGGCGGACCGCCGCGTTGCCAAAGAGATTGACATGTCTCGGCGCGTCTCGATGATACGTTCCATCACGTGATAAAGTCGACAGGCTTTCGTCGAGCGGGGAGCGGGATGCGGGGATTTGTGCTGGCTGCCGTTGCGATCCAGATCGGCCTGGCGCTTCCCGCCTTCGCCGAGGATGCGCCGACTTCCGACCGAGCGGTCCGCGAAGCACTGCCGCTGTTCGAAAAGAATCATTGCGCTGTTTTCAGCGACCTGGCGGAGCAGTTGTTTTGCGGCGACGGCGAACTCAACGCCGTGGTCGAGAAACTAAACGGCGCGATCCAGCAAAGGCTGAACCGGATTCCCAACCACCGCCTCGCGATCGAGGAAAACGCCGAATGGATCAAGGACCGCAATTCGAGCTGCGGTATCTTCAGCGCGCAAACGATCACAAAGCAGGAGCTCAAACCCATCGAGGCCTGTCTGTTGAAGGAAACCGAGGAGAGGATAGCGATACTGGAGGATGCGAATTTCGATTGCCTGGCGACCAATACTACCGCCGGGATGCTGATCTGCAGCGACCCTGCATTGGCCGTCGCCAAGATGGAGCTCAACAGCCTCGTTCTCGGCCTCTTCGCCAAGTTAAAGCCGGAAGACACCAAGCAGGCGCTCGCCGAATATGAACGATGGAGCCGGGAGCGCGATCGAAAGTGCAATCTGGTGGACAAGGACAACGTGCCGCTCGACGAGTTGGCCCCGGCCGAGGCTTGTCTGGCCGACTATATGAGCCAGAAGACGGCCGAGATCCGTGCCGCCAAAGGCGACCCCAAGAAAGTCTTTGGACAGCCCAGGCTTTCGCCCCTGCCCGACGCCGACGCCGTCGACTTATGTGTCGCGCAAATCCATTCGGCCAATGCCTGCGATGATTTCCTCAGCGTCAACCGTGTGTTTCAAATCGACAACGAGGTGGCGGAGAAGGAGGCGCTGATTATCGCCGAAGTTGAGATGATCGTGCTGTCTCCCTTTGCAGTCTGCAGCCCGATCGCATCGAGCTGCACCGGAACCTGCTGGGACGCGAAATCGGGGAAGGCGAATTCGTCGCCGGGATCTTCGCCGGGTAACAGGGACAGTTTTTCGGTCGCGCATAAGTTGAGGGTCGAGAAAGCATTCGCGTTTCAGAAAGCCGATAGCGGTGGCTGGCGCTGCACCACGACCGCACTCCAACCGGTAGATTTTGGCGTGTCGCAAAGCGGCCCCTGAACTCGCTGACGATCAATTCGTTCCGTCG
>DATBYN010000136.1:0-3637 GCA_036513695.1 Bradyrhizobium sp.
AGACCGAAATAGGGGAGGTCGCCATTGCGAACGGCGATGTTGGCATTCACCATCAGCAGCCGATCGACAGCGGCCAGCAAGCGGCCGAGAAGGCTGTTGGAAGCGGAAATTCGGATTGAAGCGGTATCAGACATCTGGTTCCCATCTTGAGGAGCGCAGCGGACTGCCGCGCCTTGATTGGGATGTATCTAGGCATACCAGATACCAGACGCAATTCACTTCTTCGCATAGCAGCATGCCGTCTGTTGCAATGCAGCATAACCGGCCCGGAGAGCCGTTGGCCGGAACCAAATTGGCCAAATCAAAAGGGCCGCCAGAAACTGGCGGCCCGCCGAAATATTCAGCAAATGCAATCTCTTATTCGGCGGCGACCTTGCGCGGCGGGTCGAGCGCACCGGAATCGTGGATTTCCGCCACCTGATGATCGGTGAAGCCGAGCACCTGGCGCAGGATCTCGTCGGTATGTTCGCCGAGGAGCGGCGAACGCTTCACGTCGGACGGGCTGTCCGACAGTTTGATGGGATTGCCGACCGAGAGGTACTTGCCGCGCTCGGGATGATCGACCTCGACCACGGTGCCGGTGGCACGCAGCGATTGATCTTCCGCCAGCTCCTTCATCGACAGGATCGGCCCGCAGGGGATGTCGTCCCTGTTGAGAATCTCCATCGCCTCGAATTTTGTCTTGGTCATCGTCCATTGCTCGATGCGCCCGAAAATCTCGTTGAGCCGTGGCAACCGGGTAGCAGGCTTGGCGTAATCGGGATGGGTCTTCCAGCCGGGCTCGCCGATGATATCGCAGATCTTCTCCCAGACCGGCGCCTGGGTGATGAAATAGATGTAAGCGTTGGGATCGGTCTCCCAGCCCTTGCACTTCAGGATCCGGCCGGGCTGACCGCCGCCGGAATCGTTGCCCGCGCGCGGCACCGCGTCGCCAAACGGAATCCCCTCGCCGAACTGGCTGTACTCCTTGAGCGGGCCGTGAGCGAGGCGCTGCTGATCGCGCAGCTTGACGCGCGCAAGGTTCAGCACGCCGTCCTGCATCGCGGCGGTGACCTTTTGGCCCTGGCCCGTCATGGTGCGCTGGTAGAGCGCGGTGACGATGCCGAGCGCGAGATGCAGGCCGGTGCCGCTGTCGCCGATCTGCGCGCCGGTGACCAGCGGCAGCCCGTCGCGAAAGCCGGTGGTCGATGCCGCGCCGCCGGTGCATTGCGCGACGTTCTCATAGACCTTGCAGTCTTCGTAAGGGCCGGGCCCAAAGCCCTTGATCGAGGCCACGATCATCTTCGGATTGATGCTGTGAATCTTCTCCCAGGGAAATCCCATGCGATCGAGCACGCCCGGGCCGAAATTCTCCACCAGCACGTCGCACTTCTTGATCAGCGCGGTCAGAACTTCCTTGCCCTTCGGATTCTTGGTGTCGAGCGTGATCGAGCGCTTGTTGTGATTGAGCATGGTGAAATACAGGCTGTCGACATTCGGTTTGTCCTGCAATTGACCGCGCGTGATGTCGCCGACGCCGGGGCGCTCGACCTTGATCACGTCGGCGCCGAACCATGCCAGCAATTGCGTGCAGGTCGGGCCTGACTGGACGTGGGTGAAATCGAGAATGCGAACGCCCTGCAGCGCCTTTGTCATGTATTTCTCTCCTTACGATAATGCTGTCGCCTGCGCGGGGAAGCTGACCTATTTCTTGCGAAGCACGCTTTGCGGATTGAGGTTGCCGATACGGCCGCTCTCGGAGCCCGCCGCTGGATCGATCACGGCGTTGATCAGGGTCGGCTTGCCGGAATCCATGGCCTCGTTGACGGCGCGTTTGAGTTCGTCCGGCGAGGTCGCGTTGACGCCTGTGCCGCCGAACGCCTCCATCATCTTGTCGTAGCGCGAGCCCTTGACGAACACTGTCGTCGCCGGATCGGAACCGGCCGAATTGACGTCGGTGCCGCGATAGATGCCGTCATTGTTGAAGATGACGACGCAGATCGGAAGCCGGTAACGGCAGATGGTCTCGATCTCCATGCCTGAAAAACCAAACGCGCTGTCGCCTTCGACCGCGAGCACCGGCCTGCCGGTTTCGATCGAAGCGGCGATGGCGGAGCCCATGCCGATGCCCATCACACCCCAGGTGCCGACGTCGAGCCGCTTGCGCGGCTGATACATATCGATGACGCCGCGCGCGAGATCGAGCGTGTTGGCGCCTTCATTGACCAAAATGGCGTCCGGCCGTTCCTTGATGATGGTGCGCAGGACGCCGAGCGCGCCGTGATAATCCATCGGCGAGTTGTTGTTCATCAGCCGCGGCGCCATCTTGGCGACGTTCTCTTCCCGCTTTGCCTTGACGGCATTGAGCCAGTCCGTTGGCGCGGCCGGCCAGTTGCCGCCCATCGCATCGAGCAGCGCGGAAACGCAGGAGCCGATATCGCCGACAAGAGGGGCCACGATCTCGACATTGGAGTCCATCTCCTTGGGCTCGATGTCGACCTGGATGAATTTCTTGGGCGCTTCGCCCCAGGTCTTGCCCTTGCCATGCGACAACAGCCAGTTCAGCCGGGCGCCGATCAGCATCACGACATCGGCGTCTTTCAGCACCGTCGAGCGCGCAGCCCCCGCGCATTGCGGGTGCAGATCGGGCAACAGGCCCTTGGCCATGCTCATCGGCAGGAAAGGCGCGCCGCTCTTTTCGACGAAGCTCTTGATCGCGTCATCGGCTTGCGCGTAAGCCGCGCCCTTGCCGAGAATAATGAGGGGACGTTTTGCGCTCTTCAGCACGTCGAGCGCGCGCTTGACCGCTGATGGAGCGGGGATCTGCGCGGGTGCCGGATCGATCACCTTGACCAGCGACTTCCTGCCGGCTTCCGCGTTCATCACCTGTCCGAACAGCTTCGCCGGCAGGTCGAGATAGACGCCGCCGGGGCGGCCAGAGACCGCGGCGCGGATCGCCCGCGCCAATCCAATGCCGATATCGGCGGCATGCAGCACGCGGAACGCCGCCTTGCAGAGCGGTTTTGCAATCGCGAGCTGGTCCATCTCCTCATAGTCGCCCTGCTGCAGGTCGACGATCTCGCGCTCGGAGGAGCCGGAGATCAGGATCATCGGGAAACAGTTCGTAGTGGCGTGGGCGAGCGCGGTCAGGCCGTTGAGGAAGCCGGGAGCCGAGACGGTGAGGCAGACGCCGGGCTTCTTGGTGAGAAAGCCGGCGATGGCCGCCGCGTAGCCGGCGTTCTGCTCGTGGCGGAACGAGATCACGCGGATGCCCTCGGCCTGCGCCATGCGGCCGAAATCCGTGATCGGGATGCCGGGCACTCCGTAGATCGTGTTGAGGCCGTTGAGTTTGAGCGCATCGATGACGAGATGAAAGCCGTCGGTCTGCTCCTCGTGGGCGTCGGTCGCCTCGGTCTTGGTCGCGGTGTTCAGCATCGGCCGGGTCTCCCTGATCGTTTCTTGATGAGACGAGCTCTTCGTCTGCAAAGTGGTCGCCCCAGAAGTCACGGGCGATGTGCGTTAAAACAGCTCTTGCCCATGGGCTTCCACATAGGCGGCTAGTCCCAGCGTGTGATCGCGGGCGCGCTTCTCAGCGAGTTCGGTGTCGCGCGCTTCCAGGGCGTCGATGATCGCCATGTGTTCGGGCAGCGAGGTCGCG
>DATBYN010000137.1:0-3984 GCA_036513695.1 Bradyrhizobium sp.
TCAACACCTGGGCCGAGGAAACCGGACTTCCCTACTTACATCTCTCGCGCATTTGCGCGATGTCGATTGGTGAAAATTACGACATGGGCGAAATCGTCCGTCGCGCAAGAGGCGGCGATTGATCAGGGCAGACTTGCGTAGGGTGGGCAAAGCCAACGGGTCGGCGCCAACGGGTCGCGCGAATGCGCGCCCGATGACAGGCTCCGCGCCGCCCGATGACAGGCTCCGCGTGCCCACCATTCCAACGTGACATCAGGATTGGTGGGCACGGCGCAAGTGCGCCTTTGCCCACCCTACGGGAGTTTCTGCGGCTTACGCCACCGTCGGCGGCTTCTCGCCGTGACGCTGCGACAGCGTGAAAATTTCGACGCCGCTATTGGTCACGCCGACCGAATGCTCGAATTGTGCCGACAGCGAACGGTCGCGGGTCACCGCGGTCCAGCCGTCGGACAAGATCTTCACATGCGGCTTGCCGAGATTGATCATCGGCTCGATGGTGAAGAACATGCCGGGTTTCAGCGTCACGCCTTCGCCGGGCCGGCCGATATGGATGATGTTCGGCTCGTCATGGAACATGCGGCCGAGACCATGTCCACAAAAATCGCGCACCACGCTCATGCCCTGCGGCTCGACAAAACTCTGGATGGCGTGCCCGATGTCGCCGGTGGTGGCGCCGGGTCTTACCGCGGCGATGCCGCGCATCATGGCTTCATAGGTGACCTCGATCAGCCGCTCGGCCTTGCGGGCGATCGGGCCCACCGCATACATCCGGCTGGAATCGCCGTACCAGCCCTCGACGATGAAGGTGACGTCGATGTTGACGATGTCGCCCTCCTTCAAGAGCCGGTCGCCCGGCATGCCGTGGCAGACCACGTGGTTGATCGAGGTGCAGGTCGAATAGCGGTAGCCGCGATACATCAAGGTCGCGGGATAGGCGCCATGGCTGAAGGCGAACTCGCGGACGAAATCGTCGATGTCAGAGGTCGGCACGCCCGGTTTGACGATATCGGTCAATTCGTCGAGGCATTTCGCGACCAGCGCGCCTGCCTTGCGCATGCCGGCAAAGCCGCTCGGCCCATGCAGCTTGATTTGCCCGGTCTTGCGCAGGGAGGTGTCGGAGGCTTCGATGTAACTCATGGGCGGAATCATGTGTTCGGGAGGGAACGGGCCAAAAAGGGTTACTTTGCTGCTCTAATTTAATGATCGGGGCGGTCAGCGCAAGCAAAGCTTGGGACGCCACCTTGTGATTGCTCAACTTGGTCCATGCTTTTTTAGGTTGCGCGCGGCGTCAGGTCGTGGCGTCGACCATGGTCTCCACCGGCAACGCGCCGCCGCGGATGCGGAGTTCGCGCACCGGATAGGGTACCTGGATGCCCTCGCGCTTGAAGGCATCCCACAGCGACATCATCACCTCGCTCTTGACGTTGTCCATCCCGTCAGGGTCGGCGATCCAGAAGGTCAGGGAGAACTTCATGCCGGCCTCCGCAAATTCGATCAGCAGGCAGCTCGGCGGCTTGCTCTTGATGGCGCGCGAGGCCGCGGCGGCAATTCCCACCGCCAGCTTGCAGACCAGCCGCGGATCGGCATCGTAGTTGGTGCCGAAAGTGACTTTTACGAGCGTGTTCTTGTCGGTGTAGGTCCAGTTGACGACTTTTTGGGTGACCAGGTCCTCGTTCGGGATCAGGAATTCGCGACCGTCGCCGGCGGCGACCGAGATGTAGCGGGTCTTCATCTCGTTGATGCGGCCGGTAGCGTCGCCGATGGTGACGAGATCGCCCGGCTTCACCGATTTGTCCGCGAGCAGGATGATGCCGGAGATAAAATTGGCGATGATCTTTTGCAGGCCGAAGCCGATGCCGACGCCGGCGGCACCGGAGAAGATCGCGAGCGCCGACAGGTTGATGCCGACCGCGCTCATCACGACCGTGACCGCGAAGGCCATCAGTGCGAGGCGGATGATCTTGATCAGCAGCACCTGGAGCGACGGCGTCAGGTCGCTGGTTTGCGTGATCCGGCTCTCCACGAATTTGCTGGCGATATTGGTGAGCCACAGCGCGACCGCCAACAGCACGGTGAGCTTGATCAGGAGCAGCGGCGTCAGCCGCAATCCGCCGACCATGATCGCAACCGAGTCGAGCGCGTCGATGACCGGATCAAGCTCGCCGAGAATGCTCAACGCCGCCACCAGCCACGCCGACAACGACACCAGGCGGACGAGGAAGGTGTTGCGAATGACCGACGTGACGAGGCGGATGACCAGCCAGGCAAATGCCAGCTTGGCGGATATGCTGAGCAGATAACTTCGGCTCGGCCAGGTCGACGCCACCATGATGGTGCGCGCAATCCGCATCAACAGTGCGAAGACCGCCGTCGAGGCGCTGCCGGCCAGCACGCGCATGAACAGCCGCAGCGGCGCCGGCCAGCCCATGCCGAGCGAAGTCAGGTCGATCCGCGCGCGGATCGCCGCACTCGCGGCAAGCGAGATTCCGGCGCCGGCCAGGATCAGGCCGAGCTGCAGATAGAACCAGGGCGAGGCGACCTCCGCGCCGACCGAACGCGCCACGGCATGCAGGACATCGAGGATGTCGGTGAGGTTCAAGTCCATCGGCAAAGCCCAGCGTCAAAGTTCATCAAAGTCTCTTGGCACAAAGTTGATTCGAATATCGCCCAGATTCCCATAGTCGCAGCGCCGATACCATCGCTGCGACGGCGATTTGAGGCCTTCAAACCGGGCACTTTGCCGCTGCGGCCAGAAATGGGTTGGCGTCGAACTGTGGCGACGATAAGGATGCAAGCGCAAGTATTTGCGATGATTTCGGAGGTTCATGGCTTCTCTTGACGCAGTCGGCATAGCCATTCTTCTCGGCTCGGTTCTGGTGATGGCCGGCATCCTGTCGAGCCTATTGGCGTTGCGTTTCGGCGCGCCGTTGCTACTGGTGTTTCTCGTGATCGGCATGCTGGCCGGCGATTCCGGCCCGGGCCAGCTGCACTTCGACGACGTGCGCACCACCTATCTGGTGGGCTCGGTGGCGCTGGCGCTGATCCTGTTCGACGGGGGTTTAAGGACGCGGTTTCAAAGCATCCGCGCGGTGCTGGTGCCCTCGATGGTGCTGGCAACGATCGGCGTGCTGCTCACCGCGCTGATCACGGCACCGGTTGCCAAATATGCGCTCGATCTGAACTGGACCGAGGCGTTCCTGGTGGGTGCGGTGGTGGCGTCGACCGATGCGGCGGCGGTGTTCTTGCTGGTGCACGCGCAGGGCCTGCGGCTGCGACCCCGGGTCGGCGCGACGCTGGAAGCCGAATCCGGCACCAACGATCCCTTTGCGGTGTTTCTCACGCTGATGCTGGTCGAATTCATCTCGGTCGGCCACAGTTCAGCGGCGCATGTCGCGCTCGAACTTACTCGCGAGGGCGTGCTGGGTGCCATCATCGGCGTGATCGGCGGGCGCCTCGTGGTGCTGGCGCTCAATCGCGTGGCGCTGCCGCAGGGCCTGCACGCGCCGTTTGTCACGACCGCCGCGCTGGTGATCTTCGGCGCGGCGCAGATCGCGCACGCCTCGGGATTTCTGGCGGTCTATCTCGCCGGCATCATCATCGGCAACCGGCCGACGCGGGCGCATAATTCGGTGGTGACGTTTCTCGACGCCGCGACCTGGCTGGCGCAGATCGTGATGTTCGTGCTGCTCGGCCTTCTGGTCTCGCCGCAGCGGCTGATGAGCAGCGTCGTTCCAGCCGTGGTGGTGGCGCTGGTGCTGATGCTGCTGGCGCGGCCGATCGCGGTGTTTCTGTGTCTGGCGCCATTTCGCTTCAACTGGCGCGAGAAGGTCTTTATCGCCTGGACCGGCCTGCGCGGTGCGGTCGCGATCTTCCTGGCGTCGATCCCGATGCTGGTCGGGCTATCAAATGCCTATCAATATTTCGACGTCGCCTTTGTCGTCGTCATCATCTCGCTGCTCTTGCAAGGCTGGACGCTGGCTTACG
>DATBYN010000138.1:0-9981 GCA_036513695.1 Bradyrhizobium sp.
GCCACCAGGATGCGGTCCGAGATGCTCAGCACCTCCGGCAGGTAGGACGAGATCACCACCACCGCCTTGCCCTCGTCGGCCAGCGCCCGGATCTGCGCATGGATCTCCGGGATGGTGCCGACGTCGACGCCACGCGTCGGCTCGTCGAAGATGACGATCGAGGGATCTTGCACCAGCGACTTGGCGATGACGACCTTCTGCTGGTTGCCGCCGGAGAGCTCGACGATCTTCGCCTTGCGCTGCAGCGCGCTGATCTTCAGCCGCTGCACCCAATAGCTGGCGAGCTTGTTCCGCATCAGGCCGGAGAGAAGGAAGCGCCAGCCCGCCTTGGTGGCGAGCTTGCCGATATAGACGTTGTCGTCGACCACCATGGTCTCGAAGAAGCCGTTCAGTTTGCGGTCCTCGGTGATGTAGGTGATGCCGTCGTTGATCGCCTCTTTCGGCACGCGGTAGCGAATCGGCCGACCGCGCAGCTTGATGGTGCCGCCGTTGATCAGGTTCCGCTTCAAGGCGCCAAAGATGATCTTGGCGATCTCGGTGCGGCCGGAGCCGATCAAGCCGGCGATGCCGACGACCTCGCCGGCATAGACCGAGAACGACATGTTCTTGACCATGGTTCCCATGGTGACGTTTTCCACCGTGAGCACCTTCTCGCGCCGCTGGCGCCGGCGTTCGGCGTGGCCTTCCTTGTGCGCATAATGGGTCTGCGTGATGTCGCGGCCGACCATGTGGCGCACCAGCTTTTCCCGCGTCATCTCCGCGGTCTTGGCGGTGATCACCAGCTTGCCGTCCCGCAGCACCGTAATGCGGTCGGAAATCTGCAAGCTCTCCTCGAGCGCGTGCGAGATGTAGATGATGGCGACGCCGCGGGCGCGCAGGTCGCGGACCAGGTTGAAGAAGTGGACGATCTCTTCCGGCGTCAGGCTCGCCGTCGGCTCATCGAAGATAATGATGCGGGCGTCGTTGTAGACTGCGCGGGCGATCTCGACCATCTGCCGCTTGGCGGTGCCGAGCAATCCGATCGGCGTCGCCGGATCGATGTGGAAGTTCAGCGACTGCAGCAGCTGCTGCGCCTGGATGTTCAGCTTCTTGAAGCTGGTGATGAGCTTTTCGTTGCCGAGCTCGATGTTTTGCGCCGCGGTCATGGTCGGCACCAGGCTGGTCTCCTGATAGACCATGCAGATGCCGGCAGCGAGCGCATCGCGCGGCCGCTCGAAATTGATCAGCTTGCCGTCGACGTAATACTCGCCCGACGTCAGCTTGATGGCGCCGGCAATGGCCTTGCAGAGGGTCGATTTGCCGGCGCCATTCTCGCCGACCAGAGCGTGCACTTCGCCGGCATAGAGGTCGAAATTGATCGCTTCGATGGCGTGCACGCCGCCATAAATCTTGTTGCCGCCGACGACCTGCAGCACCGGTTGCGCAGCGGCCGATGGTGCGGCGGTCGTTGGTCTCGTCGTTGTCAGCGTCTCGCTCATACACCACCTCCCGAACGATCCAGCAACACGCGACCGCTGCCCCTCGACACGATCACCAAGCCCTGCGCCGTGTCGCGCGCGGCGGTGACGCCGTGATGCCGCCCGCCGACCCGGCTATGGAGGCTTTCCACCGCTTCGCCGTCCTCATCGATGCGGACCAGCAGCCCGTAGGAGCGCGGCGGCGCCCAGGGCTTCTCGATCCCAAGCGCCTTGATCGAGCCGAACTGCATCGGCTCGTGGCAATGACCGCTGGTAGCGAGCGCGGGCGAGATCCAGAGGCCGGGCGGGATGGTCTCCATCATCTCGTGGCGGAAATCGTCCTCGCGCAGCACGAACTCGACCAGATGCGTGCGCACGGCGAAGACGCTGAGCCAGAACCCGCCCCCCGCGCAATATCCGAGCCGCGTCGGATATCCCGGCATGTTGCCGATGACCGTTTGCGGCGCCGCGATGTCGCGGCCGGAAACGGCGGCGCGGCTGATCCGGTGCTTCCAGCTTTCGGTAAACCAGAGCGTCTTGCCGTCGGCCGCAATGGCAACCCCGTGCGGATAATACAGGTCACGCAACAGGCTCTTCGCGCCGTCGAGCCCTGCGCCGCACGCGACCAAACGGCCGAGGTGGTTGTTCTCCATGAGATCGCGAACCCAATCCTCGCGCTCGTGCTGACTGCTGCCGTCGGTCATGAAGATGCTGCCGTCGGCCGCGGCGGCAACGCTGGTGAGGCATTGCAGCGGCTGGTCTTCGACCTGATTGAGCCAGGACTGCCGGCCGCTGGCGTCGACCGCGGCCAAGCCGCGGCCGGCGACGCAGACCAGCAGGCGCCCATCGGGGTGAAAGGCCAGACCACCTGCCGCGCCGTCGAACTCGGCGAAGACCGATCGCGCCTCGTAGCCGGCACCGGCCAGACGCAGCACCTGCTTGCCCGCGGAGACATAGATCGCGCCGTCGCCGCCTTCGGCGATATCGTCGGCGCCTGGAATCGGCGCCCCGATCAGGCTGAGCGCGTCCAACCGATCGTTCGGGGTATAGCCGCCGTCCATCGCCGGAATTGCATGCTGATCCCGGTTGGGAAACAGGATCTGCTCGAGATCACGCAGGAAATAGGTGAAGACGCCCATGATCTATGCCCGGTCCCGTCGCTTGTTGCCCCAATAGGCCTCATATCCGGTCCAGGTCGGGTCCACGTTGTCGAGCTTGATGCGACCGATCCGGTTGTTCTCGAGCCCGCCGAGATAAAGATAGCCCTTGTGCTCGCGCATCGAGGTCAAGGTCGAATGCGAGATGCCGGTGGGGTCCCAGTAGGATTCCAGCACCTCGCCGCTTTCGGTGAATTTCAGCACGCAGCCATGGTTTAGCCCCGGCGCCAGCCATTCGTCGGTCGGCACCTGCTTCACCATGCGCAGCCGGAAGCCCGGCTTCTTCATGGCGAGATCGAAGACCGGCGTGCGGATGCCGACCAGCGCCAGCCAGTAGTTGCCGTCCGAGGCGCGGTTGATGTTGTCGCAATTGCCGGGCAGCTTATCGAGGATGACCTCTAGCTCCCCCTTGCGCGGCCCTTCCAGCCAGTAGCGGAAGACCTGGCAGAGCGAGGTGCTGGCGATCAGCACCGACTTGCCGTCATGCGACACGCAGATGCCGTTCGGGAAGTAGAAATGATTAATCACCGTCCAGGTCTTCTTGGTGGCGGGATCGTAGACGACGAGACGGCCGTTCGGCCGCCCTTCCATGATGTCGAGGGAATTGGTCGTCATCTCGTAGCGCGTGGTGCAATCGCTGAAATAAATCTTGCCGTCCGGCGCTATGTCGAGATCGTCCGCCATGCGCAACCGGCTGTCGTCGTTCAGCTTGTACCAGGTGCGGTTGGTCTCGTCGGTCACCTTGAAGAGTGCGCCGTCCGGCTTGATGCCGTAGACGCCCATGCCGGCAACGGCGACGATCAGGTTCTCGTCCTGGTCGAACTGCATGCCGAGCGGCCGTCCGCCGATATGGGCGAAGACATCGCGCTGCTCGAAGTTCGGGCCGGAGAAACGAATGATGTTGCCGTCGCGGGTGCTGCCGTAGAGCCGGTCGTGCCGATCGAGAATGACGTCCTCGGGACCCTCCACCTGGTCGAGGCCGATGGCTTCAGCGTTGATCAGGCGGTCGTTCTGGGCAAAGGGCGTGTTGCTGCCGCGCTCCAGCGACGGCGAGTCGACGAGGGGCACAGCCGCCGGGTTGACGTAAATCTTCTGGATTGCCTTGCCGCGGTTCTTGGCCCACTTGACGTCGATGCCGACGGCCGCGAGCAGGATGATGCCGATGATCCCCGAGGTGATGTAGCCCGGGATGCCCATGCGGACCAGGCCGTTGGTGAGGACGAAGGTGATGATGCCGCCGAGCATGGCGCGCCAGATGGTGCCCTTGCCGCCGGCAAGCGAGACCCCGCCCAGGATGACGGCGGTCAGGGCCTGGAATTCCCAGAGGTAGCCGGTCGTCGAATCCGTGCTGTTCTGGCGCGCGGCATAGAAGACGCCGCCGATCGCGCAGAGCATGCCCGACAGCGCATAGGTGAAGAGCAGCATGCGCTCGACCGGAATGCCGGCGTGGCGCGCCGCCTTGCGGCTGGCGCCGATGGCGGTCAGGTGCCAGCCGTAGCGCGAGCGGCTGAGAAAGATGTGCCCGATGATCAGCACGACAATAAGCGTCGCGGCATTGATGGGAACGCCGAGCGCATAGCCTTCGCCGAGGAAGTCCCAGGTATCGCTGTCGACCGAGTTGGTGGCGAAGACGGTGGCGAATTTCTCGTTCAGGATGTTGACCGAGGCGCGCAGGATGATCAGTGTCACCAGGGTGGTGAGAAACGGGCGCGCCTTGAGATAGCCGATCAGCAGGCCGTTGATGCCGCCGACTGTCGCGCCGACCGCCATCGTGCCGAGGATGACCAGCGGAACCGGCAGCTCGGCGACGTTGAGCAGGAACAGGGCCGTGAAATTGCAGAGCGCGAACATGGCGCCGACGCTGAGATCGATGCCGCCGGTGATCAGGCAGAACGCCATACCGATGGCGACGAAGCCGAACTCGGCGTAGAGCCGCATCAGCGAAAGAAAATTCTCCAGTCCGGCATAGTTGGGAATCGTCGCGGCGAACCAAAGCAGCAACGAGATCATCAAGGTGAAGGGGATCACCGGCTCGAACCACTGCTTGAGCAGCAGTTCCGAGAGCAAGAGCCGCGGCGACAGGCTGGCGCGCAACCGCGTGCCGAAGCTGGCGCCCATGGTGTTGACCGACATCGACGCGATCCCTTCAGCGAGCAGCTCCCGCCTCCCGGTGGGCGACTCCCGCCGCGCGGCGAGAGTCGCGATCAACCTTGCTACTTCTTGTCGGTCGTTGGCGCCATCGGCACCGGCGAGGTTGCTGCCGTCTTCGGCAGGGCGAAGCAATTGCCGCCGCTGGCGTTGCTCTTGTCGAGCCAGATCGGCTGCGTGTAGTACGCATAGTGCTTGCCACCCGGCTTCTGGTTGTCTTCCAGCAAGGTGACGGCGGCGGAAACCAGGTCGTGGCCCTGCTCGGTCGCCTTGTAGCTCAGGAACTTGTAGAAGTTCCCCTGGTTGACCTGGTCGCAATCGAGCTGCGAGCCCTCGCCCGAGGCATAAACCTTTACCTGATCGATCTTGCCCGCGTTACGGATCGCCTGGGACGCTCCTGATTCCATGATGCCCCAAAAACCGATGCTGGCGCAGAGGTCGGGGTTCTGCTGGATCACTGTCGAGGTGATGTTGAGCGCGGCATTGGCATCCCAGTTCGCTGCCTGGTTGGAGACGACCTTGATCGAAGGATCCTTCTTGAAAGTGTCCATGATGCCGCCGATCTGATCAACGCTGGCGGCGGCGGTGAGCTCGCCCTGCACGATCGAGACCTTGCCCGACTTGCCGCTGCCGGCGCCACATTCCTTGATGACGTCCTCGGCCAGCAGATGGCCGACCTCATACCAGTCGGCGCCGACGAAGGCGTCCGACTTATAGTTGGAGGACATGTTCACCTGGATGACATGGGTGCCTTGGGCCTCGGCCCGCTTCAGCTCCTTCATCAGCAGCGTGACGCTCGGGTTCTGCACGATCAGCACATCCGGCTTGTCATTGACCAGGGCGGTCAGCGCCTGCTGCATTGCCGACGGATTGTTGTTGGGGTCGCGCACCACATACTTCATGCCGCGCCAGGCCGCTTCGGTCCGCACCACGCGCTCCCATTCGTCCTGCAATGGCACGCCGAGCGCGATCGGCAGGAAGGCGATGGTCTTGCCTTCGACAGCTTTATTGTAGCCGACTCGAAGCTCATGCGCCGTCTTCGTGCCACCTTCCTCTTGCGCGATCGCGATAAAGGGCGCCCCCGCCACCAGCGCGAAGCCGGCAAGTGTCAAGGCCGCCTTCGCCAGGAATGATTTCTGCAACATTGTCGTCGTCCTCCCTCTTGTTATTAGTGGTGGCTTGCTTGACCCCAGGGTGCGTCAATCGCCCTGCCGCGCGGTCTCCTCGTCCCGCGGATGCAGCCAATTGTCCAGAATGATGGCGGCAAGCAGAACCACGCCGCGGATGATGTTCTGCACTTCGCTGTTCACGTCCATGATGGTGAAGGCATTGAGCAAGGTGCCGATCAGGGCGCAGCCGACCACCACGCTAAACACGCTGCCGCGGCCGCCGATCAGGCTGATGCCTCCGAGCACGACCACGAGGATGACGTCGAAGACATAGGTGCCCTGTACCACCGCCATCTGAATGCTGCCGGTGGTGCCGACCCAGATCAGCCCGGCGATCCAGGCCAGGAAGGCCACGATCATATATTCGAGGACGATCTGCGGGCGGAGCGCAATTCCCGTCAGCCTGGCTGCCTCCGGATTGTCGCCCTGGGAGTAGATGAAGCGGCCGGTCGAGGTGCGCGACAGGAAGAGATGAACAATCAGCGCGCAAAGCGCAAAGACGAAGATCGGCATCGGCACGCCAAAGAGATGCCCGGCGCCGAGAAAGAGCAGCGAATGCGCATTCGTCGGCGCATAGACTACCCAGACCGGCGCGAACCAGAAGGCGCCGCCGTAGATCACCGAACCGGCAGCCAGCGTGACGAACAGCGCGGGCGCCTCGACGAACGCCACCATAATGCCGTTTATGGCGCCGATCGACAGCGCGACAGCGAGCGCCAGGACCGACGCCCAGAAGATCGGCATGCCCATCTGCATCTCGATCAGCCCGACCGCCCAGGAACCTGCCATGATGGCGACCTCGCTGAGGTCGATGCCGCGGCTGATCACGATCAGGCCCATGCCGAGACCGAGGATGCCGAGAATGGAGATGCTGCGCACCAGGTTCAACAGATTGGCGACGCTCGAGAAGCCCGGCAGGGTCAGGCTGAACAGGATGAGCAGCGCGATCGTGATGAGCAGCACGATCTGTTCCTGCGACGGCTTCTTCAGAAATTGCGCCAGCAGACCGCCCGATGAACTACCAGGTTCTACGGCCGAAGCCTCACTCGCCATGGCGATTGCTCCTCCCCATTTTTTCGTTGTCCATCCGTTATCCGGAAGGACTGCCCTGCGACGCTTGATCGGGTTTGTCCAATTGTCGGACAAATAGGCTAAGGACTTGCCGACAAGCTGTCAATTACGCTCGTTCGCCCGCGCTCTTCGCCTTCCATCACGGGGTCAGCAGATCCACGGTCTTTTCCATATCGAGATGCGCCAACTCATAGCCGCGGCGAGAATCCACCATGTGCCGGCGCATCCATGTCTCTGCCGCCTCCGCATCACGATCGCGAATGGCGTTGAAGATAATTCGATGCGCCTTCACCAACCGTGGCGCCGCCTGGTTGAGACGCCGCATCATCAGCACCACGGTCGCTGCACAGGGCGCGCTCGTCTCCAATAGAATATTCATCGCTCGGCCGCATGGCCGCCGTTCGGGATTGAAGCTGCCGGCTTTCGACGGCGTCCCGGCCGCTATACGGCCTTGGTCAGCGCACCGTCGATGATGAGGCTGGAGTTCGATTTCAAATAATGTCGCCGCCGATCGCCGCGATTACATCCACCCGACGGCGGACGAACTCGTCGGCGAAGGCCGGCAATCTGCTGAAGTCTCCTTCGGCCCACCGATATTCAATCGTGATATTACGGCCCTCGAAAAAGCCCAGTCGCCGCAAACCGTCGCGAAACGCGTTCACCTGCTGGGTAAAGACGGCAGCCGACCCACCGTGGAGAAACGCACGAATTAACCGGGCAGCCTCTTTGATCCGCGATTCGACAACATTTTCTGAAGTACTACCTCGACCGAGTGCGGCGAGATCCCAAGTTCGACAAATCCGGGCTTCTCCGGCGATGAAACGGTGTCGACCTGCATGAGCTCCACCTGATTGCGAGTGAGTGGCGGAGCCGGGAGTATTTCGGATGCCCATGCCAGCGCGTGCCAAACGGCAAACGGTATTGGAATTAATAGGGGCGCGAGGCCAGCTTGGTGCGCAACGACTCTGAGTAATTGTTCGTAAGAGTAGACGCGAGGACCGCCGAACTCGAAGATTGTCGAATGCGTTTCGGTTCGCCGTATGACTCGGGCGACCGCTTCCGCAACATCTTCCACATAGGCCGGCTGCAATCTGGTGCGGCCGCGGCCGAACATCGGATAGATTGGAAGCTTGCGAAGGAGCTTGAGGATGGTGGTGAGAAACGCGTCGTCAGGTCCGAACATCACCGCCGGACGGACGTAAAGTGCATCGGCGAACGCGGCTCGGACCGCCAGTTCGCCTTCGCCGCGCTTTCGGATGTACCGGGACGGTGATGCGGCATCGGCGCCGATTCCTGAAACGTGAATAAGCCGTTCGACTCCGGCCAAGTGCGCTTGAGCTGCTACCCGTTGGGCAGCCTCGACGTGAACGGAATGAAAAGTTTCCTGTCCGTGCTCGTCGTAAAGACTGACCGCATTTACAACACCGTAAGCGCCGGCCAACCCATCCGCGACTGACTGCTCGTCGTGAATGTTGGCCTCTACGGATTGAAGTTGCGGATCATCGGGACCAAACAGCCTGTGCCCCCGATCCGGATGCCTTGACGCAATCCGGACGGCGAATCCGCGATAGCGCAGATGCCGAACGATGCGGTGGCCGAGAAAGCCGGTACCGCCGAACACGGTGACGGTGCGACCGTTCGTTGCCACCATGACTCAAACTCTCCCATGCTTGTTGTCGAGGAACCCATCCAGGCGATCGAGCAACCGATCAACCTTGCCGGCGAATCTGCTCAACCATCTGGACCCACGACCGGACGGGGCGAGGTGACTTTGATCGGAAGCAACTTTGAGCACGGGTTGGAGTGGCGCACCGCGCGGAGCGGGAACGCCAATGCTCATACGATATCTCGAATGAAAGCTCACAGCACGGGCGGAAGAGGAACTACGGTATTCCCGTCGTGGAATGGTTGCCAGTGCCCGTTTTGGCGGGCCCATGATCTGAAGTGGCTCTTGCAAACCTCCCGCGCCAGGATGCAGACTGTGTGGGCTTGATGGGTGTCAACGTCTACGGCCCTGCAGCCCGACTGGAGTTCTCGGTCGCGCGCAGAACGACAGGAGCATGACGCCATGCGAGAAATCGAAATCCATGACTATGCGCGGCAGTTGCTGGAAGCGCACGGCGCGAAGGCCATTGCGGAAGCCGCCCAGAACGCTATGGACCTTGAAGCAAAGGGCGAGTTCCAACTGGCCAAGGACTGGCGGCATATCGAAGACGCCATGAAGCTTATGCGCGGCCCGCACCAGAGCTGAAGCTGCCGATTCGCGCGCGACAAAGGTGTGCCTGCACCGCCAAGCCGGATCAGGCCGGTGCGGCAGCGGCCGAAGGTGGAACGCGGACCAAAATCAGCTCCAGGCCGCTTAGCAGCGGCTGAACGGCGACACGATCTTCAAAGCGCCCTCTCGGCTAAAAGCGCCCTCTCGGTTACAGGAGTAAAGCCATGGTTCCGAATTGTGCGACAGCCGAAGACCTCCTGAAGACGATAAAGGACGAGAAGGTCCAGATGATCGATCTGCGGTTCAGCGACTTGCCGGGGGTCTGGCAGCATTTTTCCGTCCCGCCAGGCGCGGTGAATATCGACGCTCTCGATGAAGGCATCGGATTCGACGGCTCGTCGATCCGCGGCTTCCAGGAGATCCAGGAAAGCGACATGCTGGTCGTTCCGGACCCGACGACCGCCTTCGTCGATCCATTCACCCCGGCGACGACGCTGGTCCTGATCTGCAACATCAGGGATCCAGTGACCGGTCAATCCTATAGCCGTGACGCCCGCTATATCGCCCAGAAAGCCGAGACCTATCTCAAGGGCACCGGCCGCGCCGAGACGAGCTATTTTGGTCCGGAGGCGGAGTTCTTCGTATTCAACGACGTGCGCTACGGACAGGGCATCAACTACGCCTTCCACGAAATCGATTCTAGCGAAGGCAGCTGGAACACCGGCAAGAAGGAAGCGCCGAATTTGGGCCACAAGCCGCGCCCG
>DATBYN010000139.1:0-10021 GCA_036513695.1 Bradyrhizobium sp.
CGCCCGCCCAGAAGCGCGCCCCGCCCAAACAGGCCGTGCGCCCGCCGCCACCGCCGCAGCTGCAGACCCAGCAGCAGCAACCGCCACCGCCGCCACCCCCGCCGCAATCCGGCGGCCTGTTCGGGATTTTTAGGTAGTGGAACCGGCGTCGATCATTGCCGCCCGGCGATGATCGCAAGCGCCTCAGTGCCGCTGACGGGACGATCCAGCGGCAACTTCCGGAAATCCGCTCTCCCTGCGATCGCCTTGTCGAGCAGCGCGCGGTAGCGCCGCCGCGAGATCTCGACCGCGCCAAAACTGCGCAAATGCTCGGTGACATATTGCGTGTCGAGTAGTTCGAAGCCGCCGGCGATCAGCCGCGCCACCAGATGCACCAGCGCCACTTTTGAGGCGTCGCGGGCGCGATGGAACATGCTTTCGCCGAAGAAGGCGCGGCCGAGGCTGACGCCATAGAGCCCGCCCACTAGTTCGTCATTCTCCCAGACTTCGACGCTGTGGCCGTGCCCGAGTTCGTGCAGGCCCACATAGAGATCGCGGATGCGCTTGTTGATCCAGGTGTCGTCCCGGCCTTCTTGCGGCGCCGCGCAGCCGGAGATCACAGCTCGAAACGCCCGGTTGACGGTGACGGTGAAGGCGTCCGAGCGCACGGTGCGCGCCAACCGCGAGGCGACACGAAAGCCGTCGAGCGGGATCACGCCGCGCATTTCCGGCTCGACCCAGAACAACGTCGGATCGTCGGCGCTTTCGGCCATCGGGAAGATGCCGCAGGCGTAAGCGCGCAGCAGCACTTCGGGCGTGATCTCGGACGAGGCGGAGTCGCGTGACGTCATGGACGGGAGGATAGCAGGCTGGAGGCGTACCTGCGAAGGGGCAGACTGCAAGGAACAGGCGCCGCGGTTTATTCGACTACCTCATCGGCGCGGCCGAGCAGTGACGGCGGCATGGCAAGGCCGAGCGCCTTCGCGGCTTTGAGGTTGACGGCCAATTCGAACCGGATCGGCTGCTCGATCGGTAGATCGGCCGGCTTGGCGCCGTTCAGGATTTTGGCGACGTATCCGGCGGATCGGCGATACATGTCGGGGAAGCTGGGACCGTAGGCCAGCAGCCCGCCGTCCCTGACATAGGCGGTTCCCTCCCAAATCGAGGGAAGGCGGTGATGCGCTGCAAGCTCGATCAGTCGCTTGCGATGGAAATTGAGGAACGGTGAAGCCAGCGTTGCAATGCCGTTGACGCCGCGCGCGACCGCACGCGTAAATATCTCCTCCATATGATCAGGGGCGCTCATTTCGACGACGTCGGGTTCAACCGCAAGCGTTCGTGCCGCAGCTTCGGCTGCCGCCAGCGCGGCCGTGCCGAGGGTTGGATCATGAAGGATCAAGAGCCGCGTGATGCCGGGAGCGGCTTCCTTTAATATCTCGATCCGCTTGCTCTCCAAATCCGTGTTTGACATCGACAAGCCGGTCACGCCGCCGCTCGGGCGAGCGAGGCTGGTCACGATACCATTGCCGATGGGGTCGCCGACGATAGCGAAGACAATCGGCGTTGCAGTCTTCGTCGCCATGAGCGCATGCACCGATTGCGGACCCGCCGTCACGATGACATCGAAATTGCGCCTCGCGAGATCTTCCGCCAGCTCGTGCAACCGTTCCTGTTTGCCTTCTGCCCAGAACAGGTCAAGGGTGATATTGCGGCCCTCGACGAGCCCATGCTCCCGCAGCCCTTCCCTTAAGGCCTCGATTTGGCGCGGATCCAAGGTCGACGGACTCAACGTTCCAAGATAAGCGATGTGTGCGACGCGGCCTGCTGGCTGCTGCGCGCGTGCTGCCAGCGCGAACGTCAGGCCGCCGAGAAGTGCAATAATTTGGCGCCGCTTCATGGAAGCCCCTGCATCAGAGCAAGTGTGCGTGGGCCGACGCTAGCACAGTAAAAGACATCGTGGTTGAGGCTGACGTCGAAACCGCCGAACATGGAAGTGAAATCGTGCCGTCGGCGTCATGATCGGCGGCAAAAGATGATTACTTGGCCACGCAGCCGGGATTTGCCGCCGGTTTGACCCGGCAGAATTGCAACACCATCCTGGTGCCGGCATGGTTGGGATCGCGTTCGACGCTGGCCTCGAGCTTGGTCGCCATGGCGCTGACGATGCGCCGCCCCATTCCGGTGGAGCGCGGGTCGGTCTTGGCGTTGAGGCCGACGCCATCGTCGGAGATCGACAACACGACGTCGTCGCCTTGGGCATGGAGGTCGACGTGGATCGGCCCGGCGCCGTCGGGGTAGGCGTATTTCACGGCGTTCATCACGAGTTCGTTGACGATGATGCCGATCGCAACCGCGCGGTCGGGATCGATCTCGATCGGCTCCGCCTTCAAGGTCAGCTGCGTCATCCTGTTGCCCTCGGCCGACCGTCTGAGATCTTCCAGCAAGGCATCGAGATACTGGTTGAGCAGCACGCTCTTCAGATCATGGGTCGTGTAAAGCCTGCGGTGCACCTGCGCCACCGCGGCAACCCGTCCCATCGCATTGGTCAGCGCCGCCTTGACGTCGTCCTGGGTGCTCGAATTGGCCTGCAGGTGTAGTAGCGAGGCGATGATCTGCAGCGAGTTGCCGACCCGGTGGTTGACTTCGCGCAGCAACATCTCGCGCTCGGCCGCAAGCGCCGCGTAGCGGTCGCGCGAGGCATGAACCTCAGCCTCGGCGTCGTCGCGGGCTTTCTGGATGCGCGCCTGCCGCAACGCGCCGTCGATCGCAACCTGCAAAAGCGGGATGAAATCGCCGTGCACATCCTTGACCAGATAATCGGCCGCGCCGGCCTTCAGCGCGGTAACGGCGATGCTCGAATCCTGCGCCGCGGTGACGAACACCACTGGCGGCGCATTCGGGATTGCCAGGATCCGCTCCAGCGTTTCCAGGCCGTCGAGGCCGGGCATGTATTGATCGAGCGCGATGACGTCGATGCCGCCTTGCGCGAGGCGATCGAGCCCCTCGGTGCCATCAGCCGCGTGGACGACCTTGAAGCCGAGCCGCGTCAGGCCGCGGTCGACCAGCCGGGCAAGTCCCGCATCATCGTCGATATAAAGTAGCGTCGGCGTCGCTTGGTTCATGTGGCGGCTGGCGGGACCTGAATGACCGAGAAGAACAGTCCAAGCTGGCGAATGGCGTTGGCGAAGCTTTCGTAATTCACCGGCTTGGTGATGTAGACGTTACAACCGAGCTCGTAGCAGCGCTTGATCTCCTGAGAGTCGTCGGTGGTAGTGAGCACCACGACTGGGGCGCATTTGAGATATTTGTTTTCCTTGACCCGCCGCAAGATCTCGATGCCGGTCATATCGGGCAGATTGAGATCGAGCAGGATCAGCAAGGCCTGGCCCCTCTGGGCAAGCCCAGTGCCATCGCGGCCGAACAGATAGTTCACCGCGGCTGTACCGTTGGTGAACGGGATGATGTCGTTGTTGACGCCGGAGCGGCGGATATTTCGCTCGATCAGACGGGCGTGTCCCTCGTCGTCCTCGATCATGATGATGGTGACTGGCTTACTCATTTGTCCCTGTTCCGGTTACTGGCTGTCCAGTTGATGGGCAGCGTGATGGTGAAGGTAGAGCCGCTGTTGAGTTCGGATTGTACCGACAGGGTTCCACCGAGCCGACGCACCAGCGCGCGGACATGGGCCAGCCCAATTCCCTGGCCCGGTCTGTCTTGCGTGCCGGCGCGGCGAAACAGATCAAAAATCCGCTGATGGTCCTTGGGATCGATGCCGCGGCCGTTGTCGATGATCTCGAAAATCGCAAAGCCGAGCTTGATCCGGCCCCGGACCAAAATGTCGCCGGGAACGCCCGGCTTGAGATATTTCAGCGCATTGTCGATCAAATTGGAAAAAATCTGTTCGAGTGCGAGGCGGTCGCTGGTGATGTGCGGCAGCGGCTCGATGCGGATCTCGGCCTGCGCCTCCGCGGCCTGGTGCGCGACGGTTGCAACGATGCCCTCGATCAGTTCGCGGGTGTCGATCTTGACCGGCTCGAACTCGCGGCGCCCCTCGCGGGTGAGATTGAGGATGGCTGATATCAGACGATCCATCTTGGCGATCGACGATTTGATGAACCCCAGCGCTTCCGAAAAATCCTGCGACAGCTGCTTGTCTTCGGGCTCGAGCGCCTGTTCGATCTCGCCGCTGGGAAGCGCCGCCGCCGAAGCCGGGACTGCCGCGCGGCCGAGCGAAGCGATTCGCCTGAAAATGTCGGTGCGCAATTCTTCCAGTTCAGAGGTAAAGCCCATGATGTTGACCAGCGGCGAGCGCAAATCGTGGCTGACGATATAGGCGAAACGCTGGATTTCGTCGTTGGCCTCGCGAAGATCGGCGGTGCGCTCGTCGACGGTCACCTCCAGATTGAGGTTGTTGTCGCGTAGCGATGCTTCGGCGTCGTCCCGCGCCCGCGCCGAGCGGCGCACCAGAAAGATCGAGATCGCTCCGAGCAAGACCACGAAGCCAGAACCGACGCCCGTCAGCGACGCCGCCAGCGTCTGGCTGCGGTCGGCATTCCTGGTGCGCTCGGCAAAAAGCCGATCTTCTTCGGCGCGCATCGCGCGGGCGAGATCGTCGATGCGCTTCATGGCGTCGTGGGCGATGCTCTCGCGGATGATCCTGGTGGCATCGTCGACGTGCTGCGTCCGCGCCAATTCGATGGTCTTGCGGAATTCCTCGATGCGCTGGTTGCACAGCGGAATCATCTCGTCGAGCAGCCGCTTTTGAACGGGATTGTCGCTGGTGAGCTGCGTCAGCCGCGTCAGGGCTGGAGTGAGCTCGAAAGCGGCTTGCTCGAAATCGCTCAGGAAATCCGGCAACAGCGTTGAAAGGTAGCCGCGCTGGGCACTTTCGGCGCGCCGCAATTGCAGCTCGACCAGCGATATCTGGTTCTCGACTTCAACGGTGTGGACGACCGAGCGCGCATCCTCCCGGGCCAGATTAACCAGATGGACCGAGCCGGCGCTGATGATCGTCAGCACCACAAGGCCCGCGGCAAGCAGCAGGATTTGGCCAATCGCGCGCCGGCGCGTCGCATCCGGCGTCACAAACAATCTCGCGTCATGAAAGAAAGGATTTCAAGCGATCCCCCCGCGCGGGAAAGGCTTCCCAGCCCGACCGAAACGCCTGTTCGGGCAAATGGTTCCCGGGTGCTCGAATTTGCTTGGGGAATGCGGCTCAATCGGCTTTTTGGCCGGCCAGATATTGTTCGAGCCAATGGATATGGTAGTCGCCGTCGATAATGTCGGGTTCCCGGACCAGCGCCCGGAACAGCGGCAGCGTGGTTTCGATGCCCTCCACCACCATTTCGTCCAGCGCCCGGCGCAGCCGCATCAGGCACTCGGCGCGGGTCTTGCCGTGGACGATCAGCTTGCCGACCAGCGAGTCGTAATAAGGCGGGATGACGTAGCCCTGGTAGACCGCCGAATCGATCCGCACGCCGAGGCCGCCGGGCGGATGGTACTGCAGGATCTTGCCGGGCGAGGGGCGGAAGGTGACGGGGTTTTCCGCGTTGACGCGGCATTCGATCGAGTGGCCGTTGATGACGACTTCATTCTGCGTCACCGGCAGATCGCCGCCGGCGGCGATCCGGATCTGCTCCAGCACGAGGTCGATATCGGTGATCATCTCGGTGACGGGATGTTCGACCTGGATGCGGGTATTCATCTCGATGAAATAGAATTCGCCGTCCTCGTAGAGGAACTCCACGGTGCCGACCCCGAGATATTTCATCTGCTGCATCGCGTTCGCGACGGTCAAGCCGATCGTCTTGCGTGCCGCGGCATCGAGCGCGGGCGATGGGCCTTCCTCCCAGACCTTCTGATGGCGCCGCTGCAGCGAGCAATCGCGCTCGCCGAGATGGATCGCGCCGCCGCGGCCGTCGCCGAGCACCTGGATCTCGATGTGGCGCGGCTTCTGCAGATATTTTTCGAGATAGACGGAGGCGTCGCCGAACGCCGATTTGGCTTCATTGGCCGCCGTCGACAGCGCCAGCATCAGATCGTCTGATGTCTGCGCGACCTTCATGCCGCGTCCGCCGCCGCCGGAGGCCGCCTTCACCAGCACCGGAAAGCCGATACCTTTCGCGATCGCCATCGCGTCGTCGTCGGGACCGACCGCGCCGTCGGAGCCGGGCACCACTGGAATGCCGAGTTTTTTCGCGGTCTTCTTGGCCTCGATCTTGTCGCCCATCAGGCGGATGTGCTCGGCCTTCGGCCCGATGAAGTGCAGATTGTGGTCACCCAAGATTTCGGCGAAGCGGGCGTTTTCCGACAGGAAGCCGTAGCCGGGATGCACCGCGTCCGCGCCGGTGATCTCGCAGGCTGCGAGCAGCGCCGGCACGTTAAGATAGCTCTCCTTCGACGGCGGCGGGCCGATGCAGACGCTCTCGTCGGCAAGCCGCACATGCATGGCATCGGCGTCGGCGGTGGAATGCACCGCAACGGTCGCGATGCCGAGTTCCTTGCACGCTCTCAAGATGCGTAAGGCAATCTCGCCGCGATTGGCTATCAGGATCTTGTCGAACATCGCAGCGCCTGACGTTGACGAATTCTATTCAATAATCACCAGCGGCTCGCCGAATTCGACCGGCTGGCCGTCCTCGACAAGAATCTGCGTCACCGTGCCCGCGCGCGGCGATGGAATCTGGTTCATCGTCTTCATCGCTTCGATGATCAGAAGCGTCTGCCCGACCGACACCTTGGCGCCGATTTCGATGAACGGTTTGGCGCCGGGTTCGGAGGACCAATAGGCGGTGCCGACCATCGGCGAGGGCACCACGCCCGGATGTTTTGCGATATCGGCGGCACCGGCCGGAGCCGCAGGCGATGCGACGGCGACGGCTGGTTGGACGCTAGCGGGCACCGATGCCGCGATCGAGACATTGCGCGCGACCCGCACCCGAAGGCCCGCGCGCTCGATCTCGATCTCGGTGAGACTGGTCTCGTCCAGCAACAACGCGAGCTCGCGAATGAGCGCGCTGTCGTTGCTCCCGGATTTTGCGGCTGATTTGTCGTCAGGCTGGCGCGCCATGTTCTTGATCCGGAACTCTCTCAATTGGTGGGGGCGGTCGCGTCAGGCTTTTGCCTTGACGCCGATCCTGGCGGCAAGGCCGGAGATCGCGAGCCTGTAACCATCGATGCCGAAGCCGCAAAGCGTCGCGAACGCGGCTCTGGCGGTGAAGGAATGATGTCGAAAACTCTCGCGGGCATAAATGTTGCTGATGTGAACTTCGACGGTCGGAATTTTCACCGCCATCAAAGCGTCATGCAACGCGATCGAGGTGTGCGAGTAGCCGCCGGCATTGATGATGATCCCGGCCGCCTTCCTGGCGTGGGCCTCGTGGATGAAATCGATCAGTTCGCCCTCGCGATTGGACTGCCGGCAATCGGCTTTCAGGCCGAACTGCGCGGAGGTCTCCGCGCAAAGTTTCTCGACGTCTGCGAGCGTCGCATGGCCGTAGGTCTCCGGCTCGCGCGTCCCCAATAGATTGAGGTTCGGGCCATTGAGCACGTAAATCGTATCGGTCGCAGCTTTGGCCATCCAAATCCCGGCAAGGTGGGCTGTAGGTCGCGGGGTTATAAGTAACAACCGCGCCTAGGGGAAGCCTTTAGGACGTTAAAGCCAACCCTCAAATGCCTCATTCGGCTAACAAAAAGGTGCGAAGAACCTGTGGAAATCGCACATTAACCAAGGTTTAGGGGATGGCTGCCCGTTGGCCCCGGACAGGCTGCGGTCCAAGAAAAAGGGCGGGCATTTCTGCCCGCCCCGAACCCCTCAGCGCGTTCCGGATTTAGACGTCAAGCACGTCCACGATCTCGAACGTCCGCGGGTCCACCACCACGATCTTGTCCCCGACGAGGATGAACTCATATCCGCGCCACTGCGGATAAATCGTCACGACCTCCTGCGGAAGCGGATAGAACTTCACACCCTCGCGCGGAATCCGCACACCGGTCCGGATCTCAAAGTTGACATTGGTAACCGGCGCAACGTGCTGCTCCCTGATCACGGTGGTGATCTTGGTGCGCTGCTCGGGTGCAAGCTTCGCGCCGGCGCCGGCCTGGCCGGTGGTGACGGTGGTCTGGGACTGCGTCCCCGCCGCACCCTTCTGCTCCGCATTCATGCGGTCTTCACGACCCTGGGCGGTGTTGCGGTCCTCGCGGCCCTGGGCGTTCGCCTTGCTGTCGCGGCCCTCCACCTTCATGTCCTTGCCGGCCTTGGCGCCTTCATTCTCCGAGCTCATGCTCTTCGACTTTTCGCCCTTGATATTATCTTGGGCGGATTTGTCGCTCTGTTGCCCGGCCTTCATCTTGTCCTGAGCGCGCTGGCTCTTGGCGCCACCGGGTTGCATCTTCTCTTCCGACTGCGTGGTCTTGGCCGCGCCCTTGTCCTGAGTATCGCTGCGATTCATCTCATTGCGAGTAGTCGGGGTCGCCGACGAGGGGGCGGACGGTGACGACGGCGCGCTCTGCTGAACGCTGGAACCTGACGATGCTCCTTCGCGGCTCGTTCCGGTTCCTTGCGCATTCGCGAAACCGGTTCCCGCAATCAACGCCAAGGCGGCAACCGAAATCATAAAACGACTAGCCATTGAATTCTCTCCTCACGTGTCTGCATTGCCCACGCCGACAACGAAAGGAGATGTTCGACGTTCCCTGATGTCAGCGGTTCCGCCGATTTTGTTTTGTGAACGCGGGATGAACAAGCAAACGGCTCCCGCCTTGGCGCTGCTGCGATCAAGTCAATCGAGTGAAACGATGCACCGCATCATCATGCCTGATGTTTCGCAAATCCTGCGTACTCAGCCGCAAGCCCAGTCGAAGGCCATCGTCTCGAGATCGAGTTGCGCATTGCCGCCGCTACGAGCGCTCTGCCAAGTCCGCACAAAAAAGCCGGCTGCGTTGCAGCCGGCTTCAATGTTGTGAAACGGGTAGCGGAATGATTAGCGCCGCAATCGCTTCAGCACGTCGCCTTGCCGCAGCGGGCGAGGCCGATCTTCTCCTTCAGCCCGTCGAGGCCGACCGCGCCGATCACGACCTGCTTGCCGATCACGTAGCTCGGCGTGCCGTTCATGCCCATCGCTTCGGCGAGCTTGAAGTTTTCCTCGATGGTGGCTTTCACTTCCGGGTTCGTCATGTCCTTTTCGATCCTTGCGGTATCAAGGCCGGCGTCCTTGGCAGCCGCCATCGCGCGCGCCTTGTCGGCCGGGCCGTGGCCGCCGAGCAGTTTTTGGTGGAAATCGAGATATTTCTTGCCGGAGGGGTCCTGCATGCGCACGGCGACCGCGACCTTGGCGGCCTCGACCGAACCCTCGCTCAGCACCGGGAATTCCTTCAGCACCACCTTGAGCTTGGAATCGTTCTTCATGAGATCGAGCATGTCGGCCATCGCGCGTTTGCAGTAGCCGCAATTGTAGTCGAAGAATTCGACGAAGGTGACGTCGCCGTCCTTGTTGCCGAGCACGACGCCGCGCGGCGAATTGAAGATCGCTTCCGCGTTGGTCGAGATGCTGGCTTCGTGCTTTTCGGCTTCGGCGGCGGCCTGGCGCTTGTTCAATTCAGCCATCGCCTCTTCGAGCACCTCGGGATGCGCGATCAGGTAATTCCTGACAATGGTCTCGATATCGCCGCGCTGGCTGTCGGTGAAACTCTGCGCCGACGCCGGCGGCGCCCCGCAGAGCGCGAACATCAGCAGTGCGGGAGCGAGAAAGCGGAACGAAGGCATGGATCAATCCTCTCGAGTGGAAGCCGGTTTTTTAAGCGAACCTCAGTACACTAGTTTTATGTAGGTCTAATTGTTGGTTTGGCCGGGCGGCATTTTTGCAGCGACGATATCGTCGGCCTTGACCCATCCGGGGGTACCGACGGCGAAACGGGTTTTGGCGCGCGAGGCGAGTTCGCGCGCGGTCTTGTTGTCGCCGCGCAGGAACGCGGCCTGTGCGGACGCCAGATCGGCCTCCGCGTAATCTCCCTTTCGGCCATAAGCCATTGCGAGCTGGGTATA
>DATBYN010000140.1:0-3435 GCA_036513695.1 Bradyrhizobium sp.
GCGGCGTGTCCAAAATAGCAAAGGCGGCGGGGTCGGTTCGGTGGCGGCCGGACTGGGGGCGGTGGTGTCCGCAGGAAGCAGAAATGTGACGAGCAGTGCTGCTGCCGTGCCGATCGTCACATCGAAAACACGGTTCACGGCAATCGTAAACGTGATCTGCGGCTGATCGAGTGCCATCAGCATGACCAGATTGCCGGTGATCGCTCCGATCAGCCAAGCATAGCCGTGCCGCGACGTCACGAATCCGATCAGGCCGGCGCATGCCAACGCAAACAGGCACAAGCAGAATGGCAGCGGATCATAGACGAATAATCCAATGACAATCACGGCGATCGCAGCACCCACAGCACTGCCGATGATGCGCATCGCTCCGCGCGACAGCGAGACCGCCAAGGAGGATCGGGTCACCATCCAGGCGGAAATCGCCGCCCACCAGGGCTCGTCGGAATGCAATAGCAACGCAGCCAAAACGGCGAGAGACACGGACAAGGCTGCCGCCAGAGCCGCGGTGCCGCGCGGTCCGCCAGGCTCGAGCGAGCGGAATTCGGTGTTGAGCGCGTCGACGATCCCGCGCAACATCGCCGGATTTCAATAAAAGATGATCGTGCGCGCGTCGGAGCCCATATGCAGCGTGATATCCGGGCTCTGATCTTGCAATACCAAGGTCACTGGAAAGCGCCGCTCCAGACGGATCCAGTCGGTCGTCGGCGCGACATAGGGCAGCAATTTGCGCTCGGTCTGCTCACGGCTGATCCCGCGGGCAATCCCCTGGATTGCCGCGCGATGAATATGCCACGGGTAGGCGTCGAGCCACACCCAGGCGGTGTGGCCGCTCTTCATATGGCGGATCACGCTTTCCTTGTAATTGGCGTAAATCCGCCAGGCATGAGCGTCGACCAGGCCGATCAACGGCTTGTTCTCCACTGCCTGGTCGCCGACCTGCAGGGTGAGTTGAGTGATGGTGCCATCGGCCGGCGCGAGCAGCCTTGTCTGCTCGAGCTGCCATTGCAGGTACGCGATTTCGGCAGTGATCGTCGCGACCACTGCCTGATGCAGGGTCAGCATCTGTTGCGCTTTTGCGATTGAGGCTTCGGCGTCGGCCAATGCCGCCTTTGCCTCCTGCTCCTTCGCCGTCGCCGTATCGAACGCCTGCCGGGAAAGAAAGCCTTCCGCTGTGATTGGCGCAGCTCTGCGCAGATTGTCGCTCGCCAGTCGCTCCTTGGCCGCGGCATCCTCGCGCTGTGCCTGCGTCGCAGTAATAACGTCGCGATCGACGGCGAGCTGCGCCTCTGCTTCGGTCTTTCTCGCCTGTTTCTCATTGAGTGCCAGCTGGAAAGGCATCGGATCGATTGTCGCCAGTAACTCGCCTTTCTTTACCGTCTGATTGTCGACGATGTTTACGCTGACGATGCGGCCGCTGACATAGGGGGCGACGCTGACCAGATCGGAGGTTACATAGGCATCGTCAGTGTAGGCAAAGAAATAGCCGGACGCCCAGTAGAGCGCGAGCGCCAGCGCAATCGAGGAGAGCACGAGAAGCACGCGCCGCCGATAACCACCAACGCCCGTGTCCTGCGCCTTTGCGGTCGTTTCAGGCGGCCGCTCGCCGGCCTTTTCACGCGCTGGCGCGGGTTCTGCGGGGTCGACCTCGGCCGGCCGTGACTGCGCTCGCGCCACCTCCCGTAGGCGGATTGTCGTATCCTGATCGGTCATAACCTCAGTCCGCTGGCACCGGTGGACAAGGTTCTGGAGGGAAGGTTGGTGTTAATACTGATACTCAGATGGCCGCGCCACGGTCCCCACGGGCGTCCCTGGGCGAAACCGGGATCCAACGCGATCACGGAACCGCCTTGGGCCGTTCGTTTGTCGGATACCGGGGCAGGTGGTCGGCGCTCTCGAACCAAGCGATCCGGCTATCGGTCCAAACGTGCATTGTTGGTGCGATGGCCTCCGGATTGTCCAGGCTGCCGATGCTGAGATCGACGAGCCTGGGCTTGTCGGCTTCGCGCCATGTCAGCGGCGTGCCGCAGCTGCCGCAGAAATGGCGGAACGCCTTTGCCGAGGAACGATAGGCGACGGGGTTGCCCTTCGTCACCACGAAGGCGTCGAGCGGCACCGTCAGCCAGGCAATCACCGGGGCGCCATGCGCCCGTTGGCACATCCGGCAATGGCAGTAGAGCGCCTCGACGGGCGCCGCGGTAATGCGGTATCGTACATCGCCGCACAAGCAGCCGCCGGTAAGATCTTCTCCCACAATTTACCTCCCTCAGGAACCCACCGATGACACTTGACGTCTTCGTGATCCAACCGTTGGTCGCACTGATCGCTGGCATACTGATCCTTCTTATACCGCGCATTCTCAACTACGTTGTCGCGATTTATTTGATCTTTATCGGGTTGGTCGGCCTGTGGCCCCGCCTGTTCCATATTCCGCATTGAGGGGCTCCGGCGCCCAGCCGGTCAGGAACAGGATTTCGAAAGTCGCGGGGATACGGCCATCGGGCAGGCCGAACCGCTCGGCATAGAGCAGTGCGGCGCGGGCGAGGGTGGCGCGGCGCAGCGGCATGCGCCGGCGCGCCGTCAGCGCGTTGGTTTCTCCCATACCGCGCAAGTCGCGCATCAGCGCCAAGACGTGTGGGTAAGTGACTGTGATCTTTTGGGCATCGGCGACAGGCATCGCAAAACCGGTGCGCAGCAGAAGGCCCGCCACATCGCCGAGCTCGGCGGACGGCGAAACGCGCGGGCTCGCTCCTCCTTCTTCGATCACCTCGGCCTCGATCAGAGCGATGCGAAGCTCGACGAGGGTAGACCCGCCCAACATTGCGGCGAGAAACAAGCCGCCCGGCTTGAGGATACGGCGGATCTGAACGAGGGCCCCCGGCAGATCGCCGGCCCAGTGCAGTTCCAGCATGCTGGCGACGAGATCGAAGCTGCCGGCGTGAAACGGGAGGAGATCGGGGTCGGCCTCGACCCGCATTCCGCTGCGCTGCGCCAAGAAGCCGAACGACGGGTCGGCGGCTACGACCCGCTCGATCCCCGGTCGGGCGCCGAGTGCGCGTGACAATGCACCGTGGTGCGCGCCGAGGTCGAGCACCGCAGGAAATTCCCGTTTGACATCGTCGAGGCGCTCGACCAGCCGATCGGCGGCTTCGGTGTGCAGGAACTCGACGCAGCCGCGGCGTGCCGCACGATCGCGGTGCCGCCGCCAGGCGCGCCGATCGAACAGCATCAATGGGAGATCGTCGGATCGGGCCATCGCGGCGAAACCTGCAGGTCTGGGTTGACGGAAGCACTCGCGACCTGATGATGTGTATCGATGCACGCAGCGGCAACTCTTGCCAACTGGGCTTCCAGCCGTTTGCGGCGGATCGGCAGAGCCGTTGTCGACGGGGTGTTGCCGCCGCGCTGCCTTGCGTGCGGTGAAACGATCGGCGA
>DATBYN010000141.1:0-16615 GCA_036513695.1 Bradyrhizobium sp.
GACCCGCGACTACTACACCGCGATCGGCTACACCACGCCCTACCGCTGGGCGCACTACATCGATGCGCCGTTCTATCAGCTGAAAAAGCCCCTGGCGCAATCGCGCGTGACGATCATCACCACGGCCGCCCCTTATGATCCGGCAAAGGGCGATCAGGGTCCCGGTGCGGCCTATAATGGGAGCGCAAAATTCTACAAGGTCTATGACGGCGACACGTCGAAGCCGCACGATTTGCGCATCTCGCATATCGGCTATGACCGCAAGCACACCAGTGCGACCGACAGCGGCACCTGGTTCCCGCTGCCGCAGCTCCTGAAGGCGAAAGCCAGGGGGAGGATCGGCGAGGCCGCGCCGCGCTTCTTCGGCGCGCCGACCAATCGCAGCCATCGGGTGACGATCGATGTCGATGCCCCGGAGATCCTGGCCCGCTGTCTCGCCGATGCGGTCGATGTCGCCGTCTTGGTACCGAACTGCCCGGTCTGCCACCAGACGTCAGCGCTGGTTGCCCGCCATCTCGAAGCGGGCGGCATTCCCACCGTGGTGATGGGATGCGCGAAGGACATCGCCGAGCACGCTTCCGTGCCGCGCTTTTTGTTCTCTGACTTCCCGCTCGGCAATTCCGCGGGCAAGCCGCACGATATCGACTCGCAGGCGCTGACACTGGAACTGGCGCTCGGTCTATTGGAGCACGCCTCCGGCGCGCGCACCACGATGCAGTCGCCGCTGCGCTGGAGCGAGGATGCCTCCTGGAAACTCGACTACAACAACATCGCGCAGATGAGCCCGGAGGAGCTGGCGCGGCGCCGCGCCGAGTTTGACAAGCAAAAAGAGATCGCGCGCGGCAACCGGGCCGCCTGACGCGGCATCAGGAAGCAAGAACAAGAAGAAATACCATCAGGAGGGCGTCCGCGTGACCCGACCGTTCGAAGGCGTGAAGATCCTTGACTTCACGCAGGTACTGGCTGGCCCCTATGCGAGCTACCAGCTGGCGTTGCTCGGCGCCGACGTCATCAAGGTGGAGCGGCGCGAAGGCGAGGACATGCGCCGTACGCCCCTGAGCCGCGAATGGGCCGATCGCGGCCTTGCGCCTGGCTGGCAGGCGATCAACGGCAACAAGCGCAGCCTGACGCTCGACCTGCAGAAGAGCGAGGCGATCACCATCGTCAAAAAGCTCGCCGCCCAGGCCGACGTGGTGATGGAAAATTTTCGTCCCGGCGTGATGGACAAGCTCGGCATTGGCTACGCCGCACTCTCGGAGATCAACCCGAGGCTGATCTATTGCGCGGTTTCAGGGTTCGGCCAGACCGGCCCGGAACGATCAGGCGCAGGCTACGATGGCAAAATCCAGGCGATGTCGGGCATCATGGCGATCACGGGTCACCAGGAGACCGGGCCGACCCGCGCCGGCTTCGCGGTCTGTGACGTGCTGTCCGGTGCCACCGCGGCGTTCGGCGTATCGAGTGCGCTGTTCCAGCGCACCCACACCGGCAAGGGGCAGTTGGTCGACGTCTCCATGCTCGAGGCGACGTTAGCGTGTCTGTCGGGACCGGTGGCGGATTACACGGTTGCCGGTCATCGTCAGCAACTGTCCGGCAATCAGGCGGTGAGCCGCCGGCCGACCGCCAATCTGTTCCGGGCGGGCGACGGTTATCTGTTGCTCGCCGTGAACACCGAGAAGCAATACCGCTCACTGATGACGGCGCTCGGCCGCGCCGATACGTTTGATGACCCGCGCTTCGTTGATTGGTTCGCGCGGCAGGAAAATGAGCCGGCGCTGCGCGCGATCATCGAGCAAGCCCTTGCGAAGAAGGCTCCGCGCGACTGGGAAAAAATCCTCGAGGCCGCGGGCGCGCCCTGCTCCAGCATCTGGAAGGTCGAGGAAGTGATCGATCACCCGCAGATTTTGGCGCGCCGCGCCGTTCAGGAGATCGATACGCCCTATGGCCGCCTGCGCTTTGCCGGCAGCGGTTTTCAGCTCGCCCATGGCGGCGGCAGGCTCGATTCGATGGCGCCCGCACTCGGCGCCCACTCCGATGAGGTGCTGAACTCGCTCGGCTACGACCGAGAGGCAATCGCGGATTTGCGCGCGCGTGAGATTGTCTGAGCGGTGAAGCGGATCTGCGGCCCGGCCAATGGGTTGTTCACCGTCGAAGGCATGCCCCGGATCATGAGAATAGCAAAGAACCTCGGCCTGAGGAGCGGCCTCTTAACCGCGTCTAATACGACTGACCGATTGTCCCCGTCAGCACTGCGTGATATAGTTACCAACTCGGGCCATCGACAACCGCCCGATGAGCTTCCGCGGCCAAGCGTTGTCTCGCTCCATTATGGAGGTGAGACATGTCTTGCGGGAGCACGAATTGCACTTCAACCAACTATAGCGAAACCGCCCGACCGCCGTTTCCGAGCCTCAAATGGTCTTGGAAAAACCCGCCAGCATGGTTGGTCAGAACTGCGCTCGAGTGTGAGCGACGGCACCAGCGCACGCAACTTCTCGAACTTGATGACCGACTGCTCGCCGATATCGGCATATCGCGGCAACAGGCCGTCGAAGAGGCGCTTAAGTCCTCCTGGACGCACGTAATAATGTGGCGTGCCTACCAATGACAGCCTTTGCAGACACCAAGCGACAGTCGGATATTTTCTATTTGTATGCCGCGCGGGCACTGCGCGGTTTCGGCGACGGTTTCGCCGTCATCATCCTGCCCGCGTATCTTTTGGCGATTGGCCTCACCCCGCAACAGGTCGGAATCGTTGCGAGTGCCTCGTTGCTTGGAACCGCGGCGCTGACGCTGCTGGTCGGGTTCGTCGCCCCCCGCTACGATCTCAAAAACCTGTTTCTTGTCGGTGCTGGTCTGGCCACCGTCACGGGGCTTGTGTTTCCGATGGTCGGAACGATTGCTCCGGTTTTGCTCGTCGCATTCATAGGAACCATCAATCCTTCAGCCGGTGACCTCGGAATGTTGATTCCCCTCGAGCATGCCCTGCTAACGCAGGAAACAAGCGATCGGGACCGCACCGGCGTTTTCGCGCGGTATAGCCTGATCGGCTCGCTGACGGCGGCTGCTGGATCGCTCGCCGCCGCGCTGCCCGAATTTCTGGCCGTCAGAGGGTTTGCCGAAATCAGCGCTCTCCGGCTGATGTTTTACGGTTATGCGATGCTTGGATTATTGGCTGCGGTTCTTTACAGCCGCCTGCCGCGCGATCATTTGCGCGCGGCAACCCGCCCAAGCGCGGCGCTGGGGCCCTCGCGCAATATTGTCTACAAACTGGCCGCGCTGTTCAGCCTCGACGCCTTCGCTGGTGGCTTTGTCGTTCAGTCGCTTCTAGCGCTTTGGCTCTTTCAGCAGTTTCATTTGTCCCTCGGCGCAGCGAGTGCCTTTTTCTTCTGCTCCAGTCTGTTGGGTGCCATGTCATTTCCGGTTGCAGCATGGCTCGCGAGGCGCATCGGGCTCGTCAACACGATGGTGTTCACCCACATTCCATCAAGCGTTTGCCTGATCGCGGTCGCGTTCTCTTCAAACCTCACAGTCGTTCTCATTCTGTTGCTGGTGCGCTCGGCGTTGTCGCAAATGGACGTGCCGACCCGATCTTCCTACGTGATGGCCGTTGTGACGCCCGTGGAACGAGCCGCGGCGGCAAGCGTGACTGCGGTGCCGCGCAGTCTGGCCTCTTCAATCAGCCCGGCGATCGCCGGGTTCATGCTGGCCGGGCCGTTCTCGGGTTTGCCGCTCGTAGTGTGCGGATGCCTCAAGATCGCCTATGACATAGCCCTGCTCGGGCTGTTCCGGCACACGAAGCCGCCCGAGGAATCCTGAGCCCGTAACGACGCGTCGAAGGGTCAGGCAGGCGCGCCCGGCAGCACCTTGACGCCACCGAGCGCGGTCACCCGTCCACCCCGGAGCATCACGATCTGTGTCGCCAGTTGGCGCAATTCGGCGGCATCGTGGCTGACATAGACCATCGGCACATTGGCCTCGTCGCGCAGCCGCACCAGATAGGGCAGGATCTCGACTTTTCGTCCCTCATCGAGTGATCCCAACGGCTCGTCGAGCAGCAGCAGTCGCGGTTTTGACAACAGCGCGCGGCCGAGCGCGACGCGCTGGCGCTCGCCGCCGGACAGCTTTCCGGGGCGGCGATCCATTAGATGGCTGATGTCGAGCAATTCGGTGACGCGCTTGAGTTGCGCGGGATCGTCGGCGAGCCTGTTCATGCGCCGCCCATAGTCGAGATTTTGCCCGACATTGAGATGCGGAAACAGCCGCGCGTCCTGGAACACATAGCCGATGCGGCGGCGATGAGGCGGGACATGCAGGCGCGCTGAGGTGTCGTCGAGGGTCTCGCCGTCGATCGCGATGATGCCACGATCGGGCTTCAGCAATCCCGCGATCATGTTGATCAGCGAGGTCTTGCCCGCACCGGAGGCGCCGAACAGCCCGGTCACGCGCCCCTCGCTAGTGAAGGAAGCTTCAATCGAGAATTCGCCGAGTTTCTTGGTGACGTCGACGCGCAGCATGATCAATTCCCATGCAGCCGCCGCGTGGCGCGCCGCGCGAACCATTCCGACGCAATCAGCGCGCTCATCGCAATGACGATGGAGACGATCACCAGCCGCAGCGCCGCGGTGTCGCCATCCGGGGTCTGGATCAGCGAATAGATCGCCGAGGAAATGGTCTGGGTTTCGCCGGGAATATTCGACACGAAGGTAATCGTTGCGCCGAATTCGCCGATCGCCTTGGCAAAGCCGAGCACCATCCCGGCCAGCACACCCGGCAACGCCAGCGGCAACGTGACGGTGGCAAACACCCGCCAGGGCGGCGCGCCGAGCGTGCTTGCGGCCTGCTCCAACCTTCGGTCGACGGCTTCGATCGACAGCCGGATCGGTCGCACCAGAAGCGGAAACGCCATCACGCCGCAGGCCAGTGCCGCCCCGGTCCAGCGAAACGCGAACACGATGCCGAGATGGTCGGCAAGCCATGCACCGACCAGGCCGCGCCGGCCGAACGTCAGCAGCAGTAGATAGCCGGTGACGACCGGCGGTATCACCAGCGGCAAGTGGATAGCCGCATCCGCGACCGACTTGCCCCAGAAATCACGCCGCGCCAACAGCCACGCGACCGCGATCCCGAGCGGCGTTGCGACCAGCGTCGCGACCGTGGCCACCCGCAGCGAAAGCTGGATCGCGGTCCATTCCGTTGGCGAGATGTCGAACACGCGAAGGGATCAGGAGGTCGGGCGGATCAGATACGTAAATCCATATTTTTCGAGAATCGTCTTCGCCGCCGACGATTTCAGGAAGGCCAGATAATCGGTAGCTTCCGCCTTCGCGGTCGCCGTCGCCGCAACCGGATAGATGATCGGCGGGTGGGAATCGGCTGGAAAAGTGCCGACGATCTTCACGCCGGGCTCGACTTTGGCGTCGGTCGAATAGACGATCCCGAGCGCTGCTTCGCTGCGCGCCACCAAGGTGAGCGCCGCGCGCACGCTATCGGCCATCGCGAATTTCGGCTCTGCCGCCTGCCAGGCGCCAAGTTTTTCCAGCGCTGCCTTGGCGTATTTGCCGACCGGCACGGCCTTGACGTCGCCGGTGGCGATCTTGCCGGAGCCTGCGAGTTTTGCCAGATCGAAACCTGGTCCGATCGTGACGTTGTTGATCTCCGAGTCTTTTGGGGCGATCAGCACGATGCTGTTGCCGAGCAGGTTGACCCGCGTCGGCTCGTTGATGTTTTTCTTACTGATCGCATAGTCCATCCAATCGGTATCGGCGGAGACGAAAATATCTGCCGGTGCGCCCTGTTCGATCTGTTTTGCCAGCACCGAGCTTGCGGCATAGCTCGCCTGGACCTTGACCCCGGTCTTTGCGGTATAGGCTGCGTCGATATCGTCGAGCGCGTTTTTCATCGACGCCGCGGCAAACACGACGAGGCTGTTGTCCTCCGCCAGCACCGGCGAAAGAACCGATCCGCACAGGATCATGAAGGCGGCAAAAAGTCCGGCAAGACGATGCATGATGACGCTCCGTGCCTGTTCGCTCAGCGCGATCCGCGCGCGCAAATCAGGCGTTGGTGGGACACACGGCGCGACACGCGGAAGCGCCGTTCCACATGCTCCCGGCGACTTACGGTCGATCGGGAATTCGCGAGCAAAAACAATAACAGGCTGGGCGTTTGGGTAAAGGCCCCAAGTTACTGAAGGGCGCATGATCCGACCGCTCTTTAGCGGATCATGCGCTATTCGGACGGCAGGATCGCGATCGATAACGAATCCTCTTTCGTCCCGCTGATCTGCAGCACGAACGGGCTTGCCGAAAGTTCGTACTTCATGGTCTTGCGGATGCCGTCACAGTCGGTCGCGCCGCTAAAACCCTTGGGCTTCACAAAATGCCCGTCCTGCACCACGTCGACCCAGCCGCCGGCGGAAAGGCTGATGGTGTACAGGCCCGCTTTCGGCGCCTTCTTGAAGTTTGCAAAACCGGCAAATGTGCCTTCCTTGGGCGCGCGTTCCGGCGGCGAGGGCAATTTTGCCTCACCGGGTGTGACCAAAGCGAGCGTTATCCCCGTCGAGGGCAGCGCGTTAAGTTCGCCGCCCGACACAAGCTTGATGCGATCCGGCGCGGTCAGCGCCGCGCGCTCATGATCGATATTCCATTTGAACTTGTCGCAGCCGCTCGGCTCTTCCGCGGCATAAGCGGGAGCCGTGCCGAGCAAAACAAGCGCGATCAGCAGGGGCGTCCGCATGATCAATCCACCGCAATCATGACGTCGGAAGCCTTGATCACAACGGTGACGGGACCCTTGGCCTTGATGCCCAAATCATCGACCGCCTCGTTGGTGATCGAAGAGGTCACGATCTGGCCGCCGCCGATATCGACGCGGACATGCGAGGTGGTCGCGCCTTTCTTGACTTCGACGACGGTGCCTTTGATCTGGTTGCGTGCACTGATGCGCATGATGGTTCTCACCGGGGTTGGATTGGGGCTGTGCGCGGCCATGCCGCGGAACGGAGGGGTCGCGCGCTTACGGCGCAGCGACACCCAACAGTAGCGCATTTCGAGGCTGAGAGGATAGCCGCGTAAACACTATTGCTTTGCGTCCGGCGCGGCCAGAACCTGGCGGCAGGCGGCCGGCAATTGCGCCAGCGTTAACCCCGGCCGCGGCTTCGGCGGCTCTTTCGGCGGCTCCGGGTGGATGATCGAATCCTTGAACCAGAACGCCAGATCGTCGGCGCTACAACCTTCGCCCGATGCCGGGTCCTGCTGGCTCTCGCACTCTTTACTGCCGGGGGGACATTTGATGCGGATATGGAAGTGATAGTCATGGCCATACATCGGCCGGACCTTGGAGAGCCAGCTGCGGTCGCCCTTGGCTTCGCGGCACAGCGCCTTCTTGATCGCGGCGTTGACGAAGATGCGCTGCACGGTCGGCTCCTGCGCGGCGGCGCGGATCATGATGAGATGCCCGGGCGTCCAGACGGTCGGGTCGACGTCGAGCCGGTCGGCGCGCACCATCATCACCGCCGACATTTCCTCGCGCTCTTCGCGCGACAACCGCCGGTCCGGCATCGGCGTCAACCAGACATCGGCGTCGAGGCCGACCTGATGGCTGGCGTGCCCGGTGATCATCGGGCCGCCGCGTGGCTGTGACATGTCGCCGACCAGGATCCCCGGCCAGCCCGCTTCCTTGTGCACCTTGGCTGACAACCGCTCCAACAGCTTCACCATGCCGGGATGCGCCCAGTTGCGGTTGCGCGACAGCCGCATCACCTGCCAGGTGTTGCCATTGATCGGCAGAGCGTCCGCGCCTGCGATGCAGCCCTTGGCGTAGAAGCCGATCACGCGCGTCGGCATCGCTGCCGGCAAGACCTTGCGGCCGAACAGCTCCTTGGCGCCGATTTTGGGGTCTTTCGGATTGACGAGCGGCGGCAGCGGTCTTGGGTCGACGCTGCCCTTGTCCTGCGCCGGCGCGGCGGAGGGATTGGCGAGGGCGACGGATAACACGAGGGGAATGAGAATCAGGCGGGGATTCATTGGATCACTCTGGCGCCAAGCGTAGCATGGAATTCAAGCGCCGGGGCTATGGCGCGGCAATCGCAATTGCTTGATTTTCGCAAGACGGCTCCGGCGAGCCCGCCGGCGCGTCGCATGGCTGCGTCAGGCTGCATGCCGCGACATTGTTCGCATTGGTCGAACGCAACGGGCCACGCCATACGCGGATCGAGATTTCGAACTAGCGCCGCGGTCCGCCTCAGCGCGACCGCGATCTTAACCGTTCGATAACCCTTCTCATCATTGGCGAAATTTCGTGCGTTCGCGTGGAAAATCGTCGCACTCGTTCTGCAATCGCGACATTCGTTAAAAAGCGTAGATGATTTTGCCTTGCTCGTTCGCGGGCGGAGCTGATTGCATGCTGCCGCACAACCTTTGTCACGCTGATACCGGCGAGTTCGCCGCATAAACAGGCAGCTTGAATACAAGGCGCTTCCCGAAAAGCCCTCGCGATCGAACCGCCGCATCGGCAAGAGATACCATTTTTTCAGATGCTTGTCGGAAAAGGGGAACCCGCAGGAATGCTAAGTGGGGCGGCGGTAATGCGAAAAGTCCGGCCAAAGGCGGCCAAAAAGCTGAAGCACGCGGCGGTTGCCCGGATTCCCGGGCTGCCCGCGAAGGCCATTCCGAAGCTCGCAGGCTCGAGCCGGCGCGTATCGGCCGAGATCGGCGAGATCGGCGAGATCGTGCGCAAGCGCGCCGAAGCGGAAGCCGCGATCGCGGATGCGCGAAAATCTCACGAGCGGCTGCGCGAGGCGATCGACATTCTGCCGCAGGGCATCGTGTTTCTCGATGCCGAGGGACGCTACATCCTCTGGAACAAGAAGTATTCCGAGATCTACAGCCTCAGCTCGGACCTGTTCGAGCCGGGCGCGCGGTTGCAGGATACGATTTGGATCGGCGTCGAGCGCGGCGATTATCCGGAAGCGATTGGCCGTGAGGAAGAGTGGATCGCCGAACGGCTTACCAGACTTTTTCGGCCCAGCGAACGCCATGAGCAGGTCCTTGCCGACGGCCGCGTCATCCTGATCGAAGAGCGACTGACCGAGGACGGCGGCATCATCGGCCTGCGCGTCGACATCACCGAATTGAAGCAGCGCGAAGCCTCGTTCCGGCTGCTGTTCGACTCGAATCCGGTCCCGATGATCGTCTGTGCGCTGGACGACGAGCGCGTCCTCGGCGTCAACGACGCCGCGGTCGCGCATTACGGCTATAGCCGCGCCGAATTCGAGAAATTGACCATCCGCAAGCTGCAGGCCTTCGAATCCGAACCGCCCTGGGCCGGCGACAGTGACGAATTGACGGCGCGCACCTGGAAGCACGTCCGGGCCGACGGCACGCTGATCGATCTTGCCATTTATTCGCGCGAGCTCGTCTATAACGAGCAGCCGGCAGTGTTGCTGGCGCTGATGGATATCACCGAACGCAAGCGCGCCGAGGCGCGGCTCGCCTTCATGGCCCAGCATGATGGGCTGACCGGGCTGCCGAATCGCAATCTGTTGCGCCAGCAGATGGACGAGATCCTGCTGCACACACGCCGCAGCGCGGACAAGGTCGCAGTGCTGGTGCTCGGCCTCGACAATTTCAAGGCGGTCAACGACACGCTCGGCCACGCCATCGGCGACAAGCTGTTGCGGGGCGTCGCCAAGAGGCTGCGCTCGATGCTGCGCGAGGAGGATATCGTCTCCCGCCTCAACTCCGACGAATTCGCGATCGTCCAGAGCGGGGTGAACCGGCCCGAGGATGCGGCGTTGCTGTGCCGGCGCTTGCTGGAGGCGGTCGGCGATCCCTATCTGCTCGACGGCCATTCCGTCGTCATCGGCGCCAGCATCGGCATCGCGATGGCGCCTGGCGATGGCGACGAGTCCGAAAAGCTCCTGAAGAACGCCGACATGGCGCTGTCGCGCGCCAAGAGCGAGCAGCGCGGCACCTTCTCATTTTTCGAAGCCGGAATGGACGCCCGCGCCCAGAGCCGCCGCAAAATCGAGACCGATCTGCGCGACGCGATCCAGAACGACGTGCTGCGGCCGTATTATCAGCCACTGATCGACCTTTCGACCGGGCGCATCACCGGCTTCGAGGCGCTGGTGCGCTGGCCGCATCCCGAGCGCGGCATGATCTCGCCGGCCGAATTCATCCCCGTCGCCGAAGAGACCGGCCTGATCAATGCGCTCGGCGGGTTGATGCTGCGCCGCGCCTGCATGGACGCGGCGGACTGGCCCGATGATGTCCGCGTCGCGGTCAATTTGTCGCCGCTGCAGTTTCGCAGCGGCAATCTGTTGTCGGTGGTGATGGATTCGCTGAAACAATCCGGCCTGCCGCCAAAGCGGCTCGAGCTCGAAATCACCGAAACCCTGCTGTTGGAAAAGAGCAGCCAGGTGCTCGCCACGCTGCACGCGCTGCGTACGCTTGGCGTGCGCATATCGATGGACGATTTCGGCACCGGCTATTCCAGCCTGAGCTATTTGCGAAGCTTTCCGTTCGACAAGATCAAGATCGATCAGTCGTTCGTGCGCGACCTCGCCTCCAATCCGGACGCGCAGGCGATCGTGCGGTCGATCATCAGCCTCGGCGTCGGCCTCGGCGTCATCATCACCGCCGAGGGTGTCGAAACTGAAGCCGAATTGAGCTGCCTGCGCTCGGAGGGTTGTCACGAGGGACAGGGCTTTCTGTTCAGCCGCGCGCGGCCAAATGTCGAGATCGTCGGATTATTGAAAGCACAGTGCGGGGTGGACGCTATCGCGATCGCGGATGCCCCCGAGGAAGCCGCGCTGGTGGCGTGAATAGTCAGGCCGTCATTCCGGGGCGATGCGAAGCATCGAACCCGGAATTTCGAGATTCCGGGTCCGGTGCTAACGCACCATCCCGGAATGACGGAGTATGGGGTTCATCGCTTCGCTCCTCGAGAGCTATTTTGGACGCGCCGTCTTCTTTTTCAGATGGTAGGTCAGAGCCAGCGCCACGCAGTGGCGAAGCGCCGGTTCGGGAAGTTTTTCCGCGGCGTCCAACAGGATGCATCGCTTACCCTCATAGCTGAACTCGCTCGGGTACAGCTCGCGAAAAGCCTCCACCAAATCGGTCTGGCAGTGAAAATAGATCGCGTATTGGTTGCCGGCGGATTTTATCTGATCGATGCGGATGGTGCTGCCGCTCTTGGTCTCCGGGGTGAGATAGCTCGGCTGTCCCCATTTCAGGGTTTCCTCGAGCCGGCCGACGCCTTCTGTCATCTTTGCGGTGTCGAATATCAGCCGGCGCAACGCCAGCAGTTTTGCGTTGATCGGCTTCGGATAGGAGCTGAAAACCGCGCTAACGGCTGGGTCTGAGAAATCTGCACGCGGTTTCCTTGCGCTCTTTACGGCGCTCTTCTTCGGCTTGCTCTTCATGGCTGTCCGCGGATTAATCTGGTTATCGCGCGAACAGCCTAAATCAGGTACCTCCGGCGCGGAAGGGGATTTGTCAGCCGGCTATTTCTTCCGCGCTGTCGTTCGCCCTGTCTTGCGCGCCGCCGACCGCTTCACGGCATGTCGCTTGCGGCTTGCGGCGGCTTTTTTCGCCGAACGTGATCGCGCCGCAGCCGGGCGGCTGGCGGCTGCCTTGCCGCCGCGCGGTCCGCCGATCCTGCCGCCGCGTTTCGAAGATACGTTTGATTTGGGAACACCTCGTCCCGAGCCGCGCTTCTTGCCGCCGCCGGTCTCCTTGTTGACCGTCGCCCAGGCGCGCCGTTCGGCTTCTCTCCGGCCGGTGCCCCGATCCTCGTAGCCTTCCTCGATATGTTCGGCCTGGCGTTTCTGCTTGTCGGTATAGCTCGATTTGTCGCCGCGTGGCATGATCGTCTCCCTCATTTCTTGCGGGTCCCAAACCTCGCAACGCGGATCGGCGCGACCTAGTTCCGCTTTTGTGAACCTCGACCGCGCTTTCGTCGACTTACAATTGGAATTGGGTATCTCGCATGAGCCGTGACATGAAAATGTCCCCGACACCAATGCCGCGCTACGCGCGGTTCTCACGCCGTGTTCGCGGTATGATGCTCGACTGGATCATCACCCTCATCGTCATTTTTGGCGCGGTGCTCGTTGCAACCACGGTCGGAAGCGACCATCTTTCCCGCCCGCTTGGAATCCTGGTGGTGATTGCGCTCTTGCTGTACGAACCGGTTCTGGTGTCGTTCACCGGCGGCACGCTCGGGCATTATTTCAGCAATCTGCGCGTGGTGGACGAGCGCAGCGGCGGCAATGTCAGCTTCCTCAAGGCCTGCGCCCGCGTTGTCATCAAGGGCGTGCTCGGCTGGTATTCGTTCATCGTGATGACCGCCACGCGCCGCAACCAGGCGGTGCACGACCTTTTGACGGAATCGACGGTGCAAATCCGCGATCCGGCGAAAGCCTTACCGTATCAATACATTACCGAACGAACCGAGCTCTCGGATTCAAACATGCCGTCGCGCTGGCGGCGGCTTGCCGTCATGGTTTGTTACCTGTTGCTGATCTTCGCAATTTATATCGGCGTCCTTGGGGGCGTGATGACGATGGGCGGCCTATCGCGGGGTTGCCTCGACAACAATTACTGCTCGACGGGTGAGCGGATGGTCAGTATCGCGATGCCGCTCTTGCTGCTGGCGGCGAGTGCGCTGTGCATTGCTCTCGGCTGGAGAGGCAAACTGTTCGGCGCGCGCAGGACCTCTTAAACTCCTGACGCCTAGGCGGCGTCGCGCAGGCCGGCCAGGAAAATATCGACGCTTTCGAACAGCGCGCTGGCGTGTTGGCTGAGTTCGCCGGAGGCGACCAGGACATTGTCGGCGAGCGCGCGCGACTGGTCGGCGGCATGGCTGGCGCCGGCGACGTTGTGCGAAACCTCGCTGGTGCCGGCGGCAGCCTGCTGCACGCTGCGGGCAATTTCGCGGGTTGCCGTATCCTGCTCTTCGACCGCGGCCGCGATGGTGGTGGCTACGGCGCTGATCTCCCGGATGGTGTCGCTGATGCCGCCGATCGCGGTGACGCAGTCGCCGGTGGCGGACTGGATCGCGGTGACCTGGCCTGCAATCTCTTCGGTGGCCTTCGCGGTCTGGCTGGCTAATCCCTTGACCTCGGCGGCGACCACGGCAAAACCCCGGCCGGCTTCGCCGGCGCGCGCCGCCTCGATGGTGGCGTTGAGCGCCAAGAGATTGGTCTGGCTGGCGATGGCGCTGATCAGGCGCAGCACGTCGCCGATCCTCTCGCTGGCCGCGGTGAGGCTCGCGACCATCTCGGTGGTGTGTCCGGCCTTGACCACGGCAGCATCGGCGACGCCGCTGGAATGGGTCACCTGGCGGCCGATCTCGGCCACGGAAGAGGCAAGCTCTTCGGTGGCTGCGGCGACCGTGCTGACGCTGGCCGAAGCCTCCTCGGAGGCGGCAGCGGCCGCCGCCGTGCGCTCCGAGCTGCCATTGACGCTGGCGGTGATTTCAGCGGCGACCCGCTGCATGTCGGCCGTCGCCCTTGCGACCGCCCCGACCACGCCCTTGACGTCGGCCTCGAACCGGTCGGCCATCTGGCGCTGCAACGCCTTCTTCTCCAGTTCGGCCTCCCGCTTGGCGGCCTCCTGCGCCTCGCGGAGCGCGCCTGCCTCCAGCATGTTGCGGCGGAACACGTCGACCGCGACCGCCATGGTGCCGAGTTCGTCCTTTCGCTCGCCGCCCGGGATCGTCACATCGGTGTCGCCGCTCGACAGGCGGTTCATGACCGCGGTGATCGCTGTCAACGGCCGTGACATGCCGCGGCCGAGCAGGAATGCCAAGAGTGCGGCGCCGGCCAGGATCGCGACGGTGCCGAGAATCAGATGGCGCTGCGAATTCGCTGCCGTCGCCTCATATTCGGTGGTGTCCTTGACCAGCTCAATCACCGCGACCGGCTGACCGGCATAGTTCTTGATTTGCCCGACATAGAGCGCGGCGGCGTGGCCGTTGAGGGTCGCGTCACGGCGCAGCGTGGCGCCATCGAATACGCTCTTCAACTCCTCCGGTGTGGCAACCATTGCGTCGCCCAGCGTCGAGGACAGCTTTCTAAAGCCCTTGCCGTCGTACCAATTCACGGCGAGGTCGACGCCAAAACGCTGCTTGGCGCGCTCGACGAATTCCTTGCCAAAGGCGACGCCGATATCGGTGTTGGCGATGCTCTTGCCGTCGCGCATGATCGGCGTCATGGCGAAAATGCCGAGCGTATCCCGGCCCGGTTCGACGCCGACAATCGACCTGCCGGTCCGGTTCGCTTCCACCACCGTGGCGCGGCGGCCGGAGGCGTCGTCGCCGAATGCCTTGGGGTCGTGGACCCGGTAGAAAGCCATTGCCGGCGGGGTCTGGAACGTGACCAGCGGGATACCTTGCGCCTTCAGCGCCTTCATGGCGTCGCCGAGCAGCGCCCCCAGCGCATCACGGTCGCCTTTGGCGATGGCGTCACCCACCGGAGGCAATGAGGCGATCACCGCACTGACCGCGAGACCGGCGCGGCCCTCATAGTCGAGCGCGGCGATGATGCTGTCATATTGCAGCTTGAGCTGCTGGTCGAGCGCGAGCTGCATCAGCGCGCGCTGCTGGATGATCGAAAAGGTCCCGAGGATGGCGCAGGCCACCGCAACCGTCAGCGAAATGGCCAGGATCAGGCGGGCTGCGATCGATCGAAGTTTGAACATGAGGGATTTCCGAAGCTCCGCGAGGGGACCATTCGGAAGTTCCCAGAAAGTGTTTAACAACCGGGTAAATTATCGCAGGTGGCGTTAGTCATAAGCCGGTTGGCGCCCATGCGGCCCACGCAGGCCGGCGCGGAGCTATCGCAGCCTCTTGGCAGCTTCTATTTGGCAGCTTCTATGTTGTCGGTCCGCGTGGCAGCACAGCGGCGCTCAGGATCACCTTGCCGACATCCTCATAATGGATATCGCGGGCCTGGATCTGCTGGGCGATGGCGTGCATGTCGCGGAATCTTCGCTCGAACTTGTTGGCCCTGAACACGGCGGTGGCGCCGGCCATGTGGTAGGCCGCATCGACCACCTGCGACGATTGATGGATGGTCCAGGTTGAGGCGAGGCGAAGCGCGGTGCGGTGCTCCTCGTTGAGCTTTCCGGTGCGGGTCAGATCGCGCCAGGCCTCAGCGGCGGTCGCATAGAGATAGGCGCGCGCCGCGCGCAAATTGCCTTCGGTGCGGCCGATCAAGCCCTGAACGGCGTTGTTCTCGCGCATCGCCTTGATGCCGACCGACGCCTTGCCGCGCGCGAGCTCAATTGCGGCATCCAGCGTGGCGCGGGCGACGCCGAGCGAGATCGCGGCGAATCCCAGTCCGAACATGGTGTAGGTGGTGATCCCGTAGAGCGGGCCTTTTTCACGCAGCGCCGTGAAATCGTCGCGCAGCGCGGTGAATTTCTCCGGGATGAACAGATTTTCGACCGAATAAGAGTCGGTGCCGGTGCCGCTCAGCCCAATCACGTCCCAGACATCGTACATCGTGGCGCTGGTCGCGGGAAACACGATGGTACGGATTTCCGGCGTGCCATTCGGTTTCAGCCGCTTGGTGCCGTCGGCCTCGACGACCTGGACGTGAGCGCCGAGCCAGTTGGCCTGGCGCGAGCCCGAGGCAAAATCCCAGCGCGCAGTGATGCGAAAACCGCCGGGAACAACGTGCACCTCGTGGGCGATGGCGCCCCAGGCGAGGATGGCATCTGGCGCGCTGAAAATCTCGCGCGCCACGTCTTGATCAAGATAAGCGGCCGTCATGGCGCAGACCGAACACTGCCCGAGGCACCAGGCCGTGGAGGCGTCGGCCTTTGCCACCTCCTCCAGCATCTGCATGAAGATTTCGGGGGGCGCCTCGGCGCCGCCGATGCTTTGCGGCAGTAGCGCCCGGTAAAGCCCGTTCTCGATCAGGGCGGAAACGACAGGGGGCGTAAGCCGCCGGGTCCGCTCGATCTCGTCGGCCTCCCGCGCAATCAGTGGCGCTAGCGCTTGCGCGCGCTCGATCAATCCGAAACCGGGAAGCTTGTTCATGCGTTTCCTCGCCCTTTGTTGGGTTCTTTGGCCGGCGAAGGCGCAATGGTGATCTATCCGCGGCGGCGGATCAAGATGGGGGAGGGGATGGCAGAGCCGCAGACGCGGCCAAAATCTTCGTCACCGCGCTAGCCCGAGTACGACGAGCAGCGCGCGATCGAGCTGTTCGGATGTTTCACCGTCAATATGGCCGATGACGCGCCGGACCCGATCCAGGCGGAGGGCGATCATCTTGTCCGTCATGATCTGAGAGCGAAGGCGAAGACCGTTGGATGTCTGGGCCTCGATAATCGGCCTTAGCGGCAACCTTTCCTGAAGGTCTGACGAAACCGGACAGATGAAGACCGTCGATAGCGCTTCGTTGAACTCGTCGGCTTGTACGACCACTCCAGGTCTCGGTCGTCCTAGTTCGCTTGGAACCACCACTAGGACGACGTCGCCGCGCTTCACTTCCAGTCGCTCCAATCGTAGGCCGCCTCAATCCAGGCATCGATGGCATCGTTTTCCGGATGCTGCGCCATCAGCTTAATCTCACGGCGGATTTCCGCGAGCACCTTGGGAT
>DATBYN010000142.1:0-3232 GCA_036513695.1 Bradyrhizobium sp.
CGGCTCGCGAAGCCATAGGGATAATCTTTCAGCGCGCCGCTCTTGGTCGAGATCGCGCCCTTGCCGTCCTTGATGCCGCCCTGCCATTTGGCCGATCCATATGTCGTCGTCATGGGATGCTCCACGGGATTGGGTTGAACAAGGTGGGCACCCTACGCGACCAATACGGCGGAATCTGTGAGATCGACTGGAGCTACGCGCCGACCAGCGTCTTTGCCGGCAGTACCGCCTGCACCACCAGGCCGCGGGCACGGGCATCCATGACGCCAACGGCGCGCAGCGCCAAGAGCGTCACGGTTTGCACGGCATCGCGCATTCTTGCCGGGTCGTCGAGATTGTCCGGCGCCAATGGCCCGACCAGGGATTCATGCAGCGCGCCCAGCAGCGCAGTCGCGGCCAATGCAGTGTCCTGCGCGGGCAGATGTCCAGCGCGGACCGCGGCGTCTATACGTGAGGCGAGCTCTGCCGATATCTCGCGCCGGCTCGCGAGCCGCGAAGCGGTGACCTCGACATCGACCGGTTCGGCCAAGATGCCCCAGGCGAGCTTACGCTGCGACAACACGTGGACCGCAACCGTCGTGACTGCGGCAGCCAGCGCCGAAGACGGCCCGGGAGCCGCGTCCGCGGCGCGGCGGATCGCGGCCAATTCATCGCGCGAGACCTCGGCGATCAGTTCGGAAATCAGATCGGCCTTGGAGGGGAAATAACGGTAGACGGTGCCGGCGGCGACATTGGCGCGGATCGCGACCGGCGCGATCTGCACCGCGGCCATGCCGCCATCGGCCGCGGCATCCCGTGCCGCCGCCAAAATGGCGCTGCGCCGCGCCGCAAGGCGCCTGACAACCTGGTGGGTTCGCCGATAGACCATGGCGCGTTTCTCGTCCCTGGCGCGCGCCTCGCCACCACATAAGGGACAGCCGGGAAGCACGCGCGTTCGTTGTTGTTTTGGGCGATTTGGTACAAAATCGCTTGAAGAACTGAACAACTATTCAGGGCAGATGGCAAGATGCAATATGGCGATTCAGCTAGGCAATAATGCTTAAGCGCGCGCAGCGGCCATGAGAGACGGGGCCTGCCCGCGGCGCCACCAGGGACCGGCGCGGCGCAGGATCAGGCTGGCGACGATCAGGGTGGCGCCGAGCCCGACCGGAAGTCCAAGGAACGTAAAGCTCGCGATCAGTGCGAACGCGCAAGTGAGCGCTGCGAGTTCGTAGCGGCGAAAACCGGTCGCAAGCCCCATGCGCACCAGAAAGGCGACCGGCACCGCCAGCACCATCAGGTCGTACATGAACAGATAGGGCGTGGTCAGCAATGTACCGGCCGCGAGCGCCGCCGCCTTCAGCGGATAAGCGATTCGGCTGCGCCACATCATTGCCAGTCCCATCGCGACCGAGGCGCTCAGTATCCACTGGAAGGTCCATGCCAACTGTTCGGTGCCGCCGAAATAACGCACCAGCGCGAACAGGCTCTGCAACTTCCACCAGGGGGCCCTGCCCTCGATCAGGAAGGCCTGCGAGAACATCGGTATCCAGTGAAAGAAGGCCTGCCAGCTCTCGGTGCCGAAGGCGAGCCAGGAGGCGAATGCCATCGCGACCGCGACGATCGCGGCGGTGATGAACACTCTCCATTGCGCGGTTGCGATCAGCACCAGCGGAAACAACAGGCCGTATTGCGGCTTGTAGCTCAACAGCCCGATACAAATGCCCGACAGTATCGGCCGGGTCGGCATTGCATAGAGCGCGCCCCCGATCAGCGCCGCGGTGAGGAAGCCGTTCTGCCCGACCAGCGCATTGGTCAGCACCACCGGAAACGCCACCGCCAAGAGCAGGCCGAACGGCCGGCCGACAATCGCGCGCATGACCGCGAGATAGGGCACGAGACTGGCCGCGGCCCAGCCGACAAAGGCTGCCGCATACGGAAAATGCGCCAGCAGGCTTGCGACGAACAAAAACGGGGGCGGATAGTGCCAGGCAAAATTGCCGGGATAGCTCTGCCCGAGCACGGCGACCTGGACCTGCTTCTGGATATTCCAGTCGTAGGCCTGCGCGGCATGGCCATCGAGCACCAGGCGCCCGGCGGACCAGACATTGACGAAATCGGTCGGGATGCCGAGGCCCTTGTCGTCAAAAATCCACCAATGGGCGAAATAGGCCGTCGGGAAGAACGTCGCCTGGATGACGAACAGAACAAAGCACAGGTTGAAGAGCGAGGTGGGAATCGCTGCTCGCTCCGGAACCATCGTCGGGGCGTCTAGAGCCTTTTCCGTTTCGATTGAATCGAAACGAGGCTCTAGATTCTTGATTTGACGCGTTTTCTTGACGCGAACCGGTTTCCACTTCGCTTGAAAACGCTCTGTTGCGGTGGCCATGCGGCATCCTCTGGCGCGCGAAACCAACACGCACGCCTCCAAACCAATAGGGCAAACAGCCCTTAAGATTTCTTAAGGATTTGGGAGCGGTGAGAGGATTTAGCGGCAAGACGGGCGCGAAGCTCACTTCGAGCGTTTGATCCGCCGGGCTTTTGGGATCACGAATTTCAGAGCGGACCAGGTGTCGTCGATAACACAGACTTTGATGTCGACGAGGCCAAGCGGCAGCGCGGTGTCGCGCACCACGACGTCACTCAGATCGGTCGCAACCCCGCTCGCCTTCTTCGGCCATGACACCCATACCATGCCGTCGGGCATGATGGCGTCGCGGTAGTCGCGCAGCTTGCCGGCGAGCCCGGCGGCTTGCGTCGCAAACAGATGCACCAAATCGAGCGGCGCTTTCAGGCGGCTCACGATGGTGACGCCGGCGGGCAGTTTGCCGACGATGTCGCTGTAGGCGGCCGGCGCGCCAACGCTAAAAATGCGAAAGCCCGGCTGGATGCCGAGCTTTTGCACAACGGATTTGCCGGAATAACCCGCCATTGACAGGGCGCGCGTTACGCCTGCGGCTGCGGCTCCAGACCGGGATCCGGATCGGGGCGCGGGCGCGGCTTGCCGGCCGGCGGCACCGCCGAGGTGCGCGGCGCAGTCGGCTCCAATACCGACTCGCGGTTCGGTTTCTTGCCCTTGAGCAAGTCCTGAATCTCGTCACCGGTCAGGGTTTCATACTCAAGCAGGCCTTTTGCCAGCACCTCGAGATCGGCGCGCTTTTCGGTCAGGATCTTGGTGGCGTGATTGTAGCCATCTTCCACAAAGCGCCGGATCTCGGTGTCGATCTTCTGAACCGTGGCCTCGGAAGCGTTC
>DATBYN010000143.1:0-9006 GCA_036513695.1 Bradyrhizobium sp.
ACTTCGCAATAATCTCCTCCGGCACCGGCGCCGATTTCAGCCGCGCCGGATCGTCGGGGTGACGCCCGACCAGCACGCGGGTCTCGAATGCCTCGATCGCCAGCGCGTCGCCCTTGAATACCTTGTGCGTCACCTCGAAGCTGGAGCGCTTAAAACTCGCGACCCGGCTTTCGATCGTGATCCAGTCGCCATGCGTCGAGGCGATATGAAATTTCGCCCGTGTGTCGACCATGGGAATGCCGACCAGGCCGTATTTCCTGATGATGTCCTGCTTCGAAAAACCCGCAGCCTCGAACAGGATCGAGGTGGAGTCGTCGAACATCTCGAAGTAGCGCGGATAATAGACGATGTTGGCGGGGTCGCAGTCGCCCCACTGTATTTGTACATTCCTGCGGTTGACGAACATGCAACGCCCTAGCGCGGCGCCATGCGGAGCGCGGCGTCGAGCCGCACCACCTCGCCGTTGAGGTAGGGATTGTCGATCATGTGCAGCGCCAGCGAGGCGAACTCGTCGGCGTGCCCGAGCCGGCGCGGGAAAGGTATCGCCGCGGCAAGTGAATCCTGCGCCTCCTGCGGCAGATTGGCGAGCAGCGGGGTCAAAAACAGCCCCGGTGCGATGGTCAGCACGCGAATGCCGAATTGCGCCAGCTCGCGCGCGATCGGCAAGGTCATCGCGACGATGCCGCCTTTTGACGCCGAATAGGCGGACTGTCCAATCTGGCCGTCATAAGCCGCGACAGACGCGGTCGAGATCACGACGCCGCGCTCGCCGGTCGAAAGCGGCTCGAGTTTTGCCATCTCGGCGGTCGCGAGACGGAGCATATTGAACGAGCCGATCAGATTGACTTTTATCACCTTCTCGAAATCACCAAGCGGCATCGGCCCGTCCTTGCCGACCACCCGCTTGGCGACGCCGATGCCGGCGCAATTGATCAAGACCCGTGCCGGGCCATGAGCCTTGGCCGCCGCGGCGACCGCAGCTTCGGCAGAGGCCGCGTCGGCGACGTCACAGACCACAGCTGTGCCCTTGATCTCGGCGGCGACGCTCTCGGCGAGTTTTGCATTGAGGTCGCAGACGGCAACTCTTGCGCCCAAGCTTGCAAGTTTTCGCGCGGTGGCGGCGCCCAGTCCCGATGCACCCCCGGTGACGATGGCGGCCTGATCCTTCAACTGCATGACTTCTCTCCCTGGCGGAATTGTTGTTGGGTTGGCTAAAGCGTTATCACGTGCGCAGGCACGGTTGGCGAATAAAGTTCGTCGATCAAGCCCGCGCGATGATCCAGCACCGCGCGCTGGTTGATCGAGCCCTTGTCGGTGATTTCGCCACGGTCGATCGACAGCGGCGTATCGAGCAGCACCGCGCGGGTGATCCGCGTCGACGACCCCGTCGCAGTCGCCAAAAATTTTGTCAGCCGCTCGCGAAACGCTGATCGAATCAGGGGATCGGAGGCGGTCGCGGCAAGATCGTCAACCGGCAGCTTTGGATTGATCAGGCGGCAGCCGTCGAGATCGAGAACGACCAGCGCCGAAATCTCGTCGCGGTTGATGCCGGCAATAACCACATCCCGCACCATCGGCGCGCAGGCCGCGACAAACCGCGCGCGCAGCGGGCCGACGCTGACCCAGGTGCCACTCGCCAGTTTAAAATCCTCGGCGATGCGGCCATCGAAATCGAAACCGGCGCAGAAATCGTCTGAAACGACCGGTTTCAGCGCGTCGCCCAATTTATAAAAGCCTTCCTCGTCGAACGCCGCGGCGGTCAAATCGGGCTTGCGCCAATAGCCCGGTGTGACGTTCGGCCCCTTGGCGCGGACCTCGAGCTTGCCGTTAACAGGAACGAGCTTTGCGTCGTTGCCGGAGACCGGCAATCCGACATGGCCGGATCGGCTGGTGGCCGGATTGACCGACATGAAGAACGGCGCGGTCTCGGTGGCGCCGAGGCCGGTCAGCATGGGAACGCGGAATCCGGTCTCCTGCACCGCGAGTTCATCAAGGCTGTTCCAGACGAATGGCGACAGCGCGGCGCCCGAGAAAAACATCGCGTGCAGGCGCTGGAAGAATCTTGCGCGCAACGCGGAATCATCGCGCAAGTAAGGCAATAGCGATTCATATCCCTTCGGCACGTTGAAATAGACCGTCGGCGAAATCTCGCGGAGATTGCGCACGGTCTCCTCGATGCCGCCGGGCATCGGCTTGCCGGCGTCGAGATACATCGAGCCGCCATTATAAAGCGTCAGCCCGATATTGTGATTGCCCCCAAAGGTATGATTCCACGGCAGCCAGTCGACGATGACGGGCGGCTCGTCCTTCAAAAAGGCCAGCGTCTCGCGCAGCATCACCTGGTTGGCGCAGATCATCCGCTGGGTGTTGATGACCGCCTTGGGATTGCCGGTCGAGCCTGACGTCAGCAGGAATTTTGCAATCGTATCCGGGCCGATCGCATGATGCGCGGCATCGAGGCGCGGATGTTCCGGCGTCGCCAGCAACTCGCTGAGCATGGTCATATCGCGGCCGGGCACGCCGCCATGCACGGCGGCGATTTCGGTGCCAAGGGAAACATTGGCGGAAAGCGCATCGGCAAATTTCGTGGCGTCGTCTGCGAACACGAGCCCCGGCGTCAATAGCTTCATCAGGAAAGCAAGCTTGCCAAAATCCTTCGACACCAGCGAATAGGCCGGCGACACCGGGCAGAACGGGATGCCCGCATAGAGCGCGCCGAACGCCACCAGCGCGTGATCGATCGAATTGCCGGAGAGGATCACGACCGGCTTTTCCGCGGAGAGACCGCGCGCGATCAGGCTCGAGGCAATGCCCCGGCTCGATACCAGCAATTGCGCGTAGGTGATCTGCCGCCACGAACCGCCGGCTTCGCGCTCCGCCATGAAGAGACGGTTTGGCTCTACCTTGGCCCAATGATGCAGGCGATCGGTGAGACGGTCAGGATATTCGCCGAGTGGCATTTTCGGGCGGAGATAAATGGTGCCGTCGCTGCGGCGATCAATAGACACATCGGGGTTGCCGAACGAGATCGGGCGCAGCGGCGCGTCGCTGCGCGGGGCCGGGACCGACATGTTGGGTTTTGCGCTCATGTCAGGTCGGCTTCACCTTGGCGGTCTTGCGATCGAGGAACGCGCGGATCCGAAGTTTTGCCTCTTTGTCGCTCTGCGCCACCGTCGCCATCAGCGATTCCATCAAAAGGCCGGCTTGCGGATTGGCTTCGGCGATCATCGGCAGCGCCTGCAGCACGGCGAAATTCGTCAGCGGCGCATTGGTCGCGACTTTTGCGGCGAGCTCCATCGCCTTCGGCAGCGCGTTGCCTTCCTCGGTGAGATATTGCGTAAAACCGTAAGCCGCGCCCTCGATCGCGGAATAGACCCGCCCCGTGAGCATCATGTCCGTCATCCGGGCGACGCCGATCAGCCGCGGCAGCCGCACCGATCCGCCGCCGCCGACAAAAATGCCGCGCTGGCCTTCGGGCAGCGCGAAATAGGCGCTAGGCTCGGCGACCCGAATATGCGCCGCGCACGCAAGCTCGAGCCCGCCGCCGATCACCGCGCCCTTCAGCGCCGCGATCACCGGCACCCGGCAATATTGTACCCGGTCGAACACCCGGTGCCACATCTGCGAGTGCCGCAGGCCTTCGGTCGCATCCTGCTCGGTCAATTCCGAGAGGTCGAGGCCGGACGAAAAATGATCGCCGATGCCGTGGATGACCACGGCGCGGACGTCGTCGGGGATGTCTGCGAAGCAGTCGGCGATCGCGAGGATAATGCCGTCGTTCAGCGCGTTGCGCTTGGCCGGTCGGTTGAGGCCGATGGAAAGCACCGGGCCCGAGACCTCGACCTTGAGCAGCGCGGGTTGGTCCGCAGTCGCGGCAGATGCGGCGTTTCCCATTTGGTTATTACGTCCTGTGCAGAATAGTTATACACTATAACGATTGAGGGTGGAGTCAATAAGCGTGGTTCACGAACGGCCCTGGGCTCTTTCTTCAACCCTCCCCCGCAAGGGCGCACAGCTATCGCATTTGAGCGAGGAGGCTGATCAGGAAGTCGTCGTTCCAGCCTGCGTGCTTGATCTTACGTCGGATCGAAGCCTTGTGGGGGTGGGAGCGAAGCAGGTTGAGGGCCAGTTTTCGCAAGATGGCCAGGTTCTGTGGTCCGTTGCCTTAGCGGTTTCGGGCCCGGTCTTCGTCGAAGACCACGTCTAGCACCCAATGCAGCTGGTCCCTCCAGGGGGAGGGTGAGAAATTAACCCCTCGCCGCCTTCTTCCGATACGCCAGATGCACCGCGCAACTACAGCCCGGCGGATGCGACGACACGTCGTTGGCGGGCACGGCCGTTGCCGGTGCCAGTGTCGGCATTGCTTCCTTCACCAGGCGATCTTGCGCGGATCGATCCTGCGTCGGGATATAATTCAACACCGGCGCCAGCCAGCGTTCGGCTTCCGCGACATTCCAGCCCTTGCGCGCGGCGTAGTCTTCGACCTGATCGCGCTCGATCTTCCCGACGCCAAAGTAAAAACTTTCCGCGTGGCTGAAATAGAGCCCGGAGACCGACGAGCCCGGCCACATCGCAAAACTCTCGGTGAGTTTGACGCCTGCCGTCTTTTCCGCATCGAGAAGCGCAAACAATGTCGCCTTCTCGGTGTGATCGGGCTGCGCGGGATAACCGGGCGCGGGGCGGATGCCGGCGTATTGTTCGAGGATGAGCTGCTCCGGTGACAACGCCTCGTCCGGCGCATAACCCCAAAACTCCCGGCGCACGCGGGCATGCATGCGCTCGGCAAAGGCTTCAGCGAGACGATCGGCCAGCGCCTTGCACAGGATCGAGGAGTAATCGTCGTTCGCGTTCTTGAAACGGTCGGCGATGATGTCTTCGCCAATGCCAGCAGTGACCACGAACGCGCCGATATAGTCGGGCACGCCGGACGTCACCGGCGCGATGAAATCCGACAGCGCCGCATTGAAACGGCCTTCGCGTTTTTCCAGTTGCTGGCGCAGCGTGTGGAACGTCGCGATCTTTTTGCTGCGGGCTTCATCCGCGTAGACCACGATGTCGTCGCCTTCCGCATTGGCCGGCCAGAAGCCGATGGTCGCCTGCGCCTTGAACCAGTTCTCCATGATGATGCGATCGAGCATCTTGCGGGCGTCATCGTAAAGCGAGCGCGCGGCTTCGCCGACTTTAGGGTCGTCGAGGATCGCCGGAAAACGCCCGGTCAATTCCCAGGTCTGGAAGAACGGCGTCCAATCGATGTAGGAGGCCAATTCGGCGAGATCATAATCCGCAAAACTCCTGATACCCAAAAACGCCGGCTGCTTCGGCGGCGTCTTGGCAAAATCGATCGCGACCGCGTTGGCGCGGGCATCCGCCAGCTTCAGCCGCTTCTTGTCCGCCTGCGCGCGAAAATGCGCCGCGGAGATTTTGGCGTAGTCGGCGCGCACTTCCGCGGCATACGCCTCACGCCGCTCGGGCGACAGCAGCGACGAGGCCACGCCGACCGCGCGGCTCGCATCGTTGACATGCACCACCGGCCCGGCGCGATAATTCGGGTCGATTTTTACCGCGGTATGGACGCGGCTCGTGGTAGCGCCGCCGATCAGCAGCGGCACCTTCAGGCCCTGGCGTTCGAGCTCGCCGGCCAAAAAGCTCATCTCATCGAGCGACGGCGTGATCAGGCCGGACAGGCCGATGATGTCGGCGCCCTCGGCCTTCGCGGTTTCGATAATCCTGGTGGCGGGCACCATGACCCCGAGGTCGACGACTTCAAAGTTATTACATTGCAGCACGATGCCGACAATGTTCTTGCCGATGTCGTGGACATCGCCCTTCACCGTCGCAAGCACGATCTTGCCGGCGGAGCTGCGGCCATCGCCCTTGATGCCGTTAGCGAGATTGCGTGCCTTTTCCTCCTCCATGAACGGCATCAGATAGGCGACCGCCTGCTTCATCACGCGCGCCGACTTCACCACCTGCGGCAAGAACATCTTGCCGTCGCCAAAAAGGTCGCCGACGATGTTCATGCCAGCCATCAGCGGGCCTTCGATGACGTCGAGCGGCCGTTGGGCAAGTTTGCGCGCATCCTCGGTATCGAGATCGATATATTCGGTGATGCCGTGTACCAGCGCATGCGACAGCCGCTTGTCGACCGGCCATTCGCGCCACGCAAGATCCTGCTCTTTTGTCTGCTTCTCCTGGCCGCGGAATTTTTCCGCAAGCTGCAGCAGCCGCTCGGACGCGCTCGCGTCGCGATTCAAAATGACGTCTTCGCAGACCTGGCGCAGCTCGGGGTCGATGTCGTCATAGACGATCATCTGCCCGGCATTGACGATGCCCATATCCATGCCGGCCTTGATGGCATGATAGAGAAACACCGAATGCATGGCCTCGCGCACCGGCTCATTGCCGCGGAACGAGAACGACAGGTTCGAGACGCCGCCGGAAATATGCGCGTGCGGCAGGTTTTGGCGGATCCAGCGCGTCGCCTCGATGAAGTCGACGCCGTAATTATTGTGCTCTTCCAGCCCGGTCGCGATCGCGAAGATATTGGGGTCGAAGATGATGTCTTCCGGCGGGAAGCCGACCTGGTTGACCAGGATGTCATAGGCGCGCTTGCAGATCTCGGTCTTGCGCGCAAACGTGTCGGCCTGTCCGGCTTCGTCGAACGCCATCACCACCACGGCCGCGCCATGGCGCCGCGCGATCTTGGCTTCGTGGATGAATTTTTCCTCGCCTTCCTTCATCGAGATCGAATTCACCACCGGCTTGCCCTGGACGCATTTCAGGCCGGCTTCGATCACGGCGAATTTCGAGGAGTCCACCATGACAGGGACGCGGGCGATGTCGGGCTCGGCGGCGACGAGATTGAGGAACGTCACCATCGCCCTTTCGGAATCAAGCAGCCCTTCGTCCATGTTGACGTCGATGATCTGGGCGCCGTTCTCGACCTGGTCGCGCGCGACCTGCAACGCGGCGGTATAGTCGCCTGCGGTGATCAGCTTGCGGAATCGCGCGGAGCCCGTGACGTTGGTGCGCTCGCCGACGTTCACAAAGGGTATCGCGGGCGTCAGCTCGAACGGCTCCAGGCCGGAGAGTCGGAGCCGCGGTTCGATCACCGGGGCCACGCGCGGCTTGTGCGGCGCGACGGCGGCGGCAATCGCGGCGATATGGTCCGGCGTGGTGCCGCAGCAGCCGCCGACGATGTTAACCAGCCCGTCACGCGCGAACTCGCCGATCAGGCGCGCCATATATTCCGGGCTCTCGTCATACTGGCCGAATTCGTTGGGCAGGCCGGCGTTGGGATAGGCGCAAACCAGTGCATCGGCGACGCGGCCGATGTCGGCGATATGGGCGCGCAGATCTTCGGCGCCGAGCGCGCAGTTGAAGCCGATGGTGACGGGTTTGGCGTGCCGCACCGAATTCCAGAACGCCTCCGGGAGTTGGCCCGACAGCAGACGTCCGGATTTGTCGGTGATGGTGCCGCTTATCATGACAGGCACGTCGATGCCGCGTGCTTCGGTGATTTCGGCGATCGCGTAGAGCGCGGCCTTGGCGTTGAGCGTGTCGAAGATAGTCTCGACCAGCAGCAGATCGACGCCGCCGTCCAAGAGTCCCTTGATCTGTTCGCCGTAAGCTGCGCGCAAATCATCAAACGTGACGGCGCGGAAGCCGGGATTGGACACATCGGGCGAGATCGACGCGGTGCGGTTGGTCGGGCCGATGGCGCCGGCAACAAAGCGCGGTTTGCCGTCCTCTGCCGTCACCCGCTCGGCGGCGGCGCGCGCCAGCTTGGCGCCTTCGAGATTCATCTCGTAGGCAATGCTGGAGAGATCGTAGTCGGCCTGCGCGATCGAGGTCGAGGAAAACGTGTTGGTGGCGACGATATCGGCGCCGGCGCGCAAATATTCGGCGTGGATATCCTCGATCGCCATCGGCTGGGTCAGGATCAGCAGATCGTTGTTGCCGCGGAGGTCGCGATGGAAATCCGCAAAACGCTGCCCCCGAAACGCGGCCTCGTCGTATTGCAATCCCTGGATCATGGTGCCCATGGCGCCGTCGAGCACCAGGATGCGCTGGCTGGCAGCGGCGAGTAGGGCGGTTCGCTTCGGGGAAACGGAAACAGTCATCGATCACGCGGCTTTCTGTGCGCCATTCGGGCGAATTCCGAGCAAATGGCTGATGGCGAATACGAGGTCGGCGCGGTTCATGGTGTAGAAATGAAAGGTATCGACGCCGTGCTTTGCCAGTTTTTGTACTTGGCCCGCGGCCACCGTGGCCGCGACCAGCTTGCGGGTTTCGGGATCGTCGTCGAGGCCTTCGAATTTTTGCGCGAGCCAGTCCGGCACACTGGTGCCGGCACGAGTGACGAAATTGCGGGCCTGCTTGAAATTGTGCATCGGCATAATGCCGGGCACGATCGGAATTGTGATGCCGCGCGCGCGAACCCGGTCGAGATAGCGGAAGTAGAGGTCGTTGTCGAAGAACACCTGGGTGATGGCGCGGGTTGCGCCGGCATCGACTTTTGCCTTCAGGAAATCGATGTCGGCATCGAAGTCAGGGCTTTCGGGATGTTTTTCGGGATAGGCGGAAACCGAAACCTCGATATCGCCGTGCCGCCGCTTGATGCCGGCGACGAGCTCGGCCGAACTGCGATAGCCGTCGGCATGGGTGGAGTAGGGCGTGCCGATGCCGCCGGGCGGGTCGCCGCGAAGCGCCACGATATGGCGGACGCCGACTTCGTGATAGCGGCCGACGATGTCGTCGATCTCGCCGCGCGCGGCGCCGACACAGGTCAGATGCGCGGCCGGCAACAGGTCGGTCTCAGCCAGGATACGGGCGATGGTGGAATGGGTGCGCTCGCGCGTCGATCCGCCGGCGCCGTAGGTCACCGAGACGAAATTGGGCGAAAGCGGCGCGAGACGTTTGATCGTCTCGAACAGATTGCGCTCCATCTCCTCGGTCTTGGGCGGGAAGAACTCGAACGAGATCGCTGGAGTTTTCGGCGCGCGG
>DATBYN010000144.1:0-8343 GCA_036513695.1 Bradyrhizobium sp.
TGGTCATTGGACCCAGCAGGAACGTGCGCCGGAGGTCAGCGCCGCCATGATCGACTTCCTTCGGAGCTTGTAGGCGAGGTGCCCGTCACCCGGCGGCCCGATGAAGTCCACCATTCTCGTAGCAGGCGCCTCGGGCCAGACGGTCTTCGGGCCATTTCTGTTGGAGCAGACACATGACCGCGCAATTGTTTCTAACCTTTCTGGTTTTCGTCGTCGTGGCGGTGATCGGCATTTCCGCCGCATATCTTCCGCGCCGGACGACATTTGCCATCATCGCGGGGCTTGCGATCTGGCTCGTTTATGTTGGCCTGTTCAGCGCTCTCGGCTACATGCGCGATGCGTCGCTACGGCCGCCCGGCATAGTCTGGTTGGTTGGCCCCGTCCTTCTGTTCGTTGTCTTCGTGGTCCGCTCCAACATCGGGGCAGGCGTAGCGGCCGCCATTCCGCTTTGGCTGATCCTCGGCTTCGAGAGTTTCCGCATCGGCGTCGAGCTTTTGATACATCGCCTGTGGGAGGACGGTCTCGTGCCGAAGCTGCTCACCTACGCGGGCGGTAACGTCGACATGTTCGTCGGCTTGTCGGCCCCGATCATCGCTTGGATCGCCACTCAGGGACGGCTTGGGTTGAGGCTCGCCATGGGCTGGAACGTGCTCGGGCTGCTGTCTCTCGCCAACGTCGCGGCAAGCTCCGTGCTCACTGGCCCCTTGAAACTGATCAGCACCGAGGTGCCGAACGTGGCGATGGGGTTCTTCCCTTACACTTTCATACCAGGCTTCTTGGCCCCTCTTGCTGTCACGCTTCACGTGCTCGCTATCCGTGCCATTGCAACCCTGCTCCGGGATACGCGATCGCCTGCATCGGGCATCTCCGCGTCGACGAGCTGAGAGAGGTGGCTTCTGCGGACCGGGTTCCGCGGAGCTTGTAGGCGATGCCGAGACCCAAGTGACAACCACCTGAAGCCCTGGAGGAACCTTGCAATGACCGATGTACTTGATGGCGTGCGCGACCACTATCGCGCGACCGGCCTGACCGAGCGGCTGAAGGCGGCGCTCGCTGCCCTCGGGCCGGAGGATCAGCAACTCACGCCCCAGCAACTGGGTGCCCTCGACCAGTTTCACACTCGCGGGCTGGCTGCGACCGCCGAGCTCGCCAAGTTGGCTGGGATCACCGCCGACATGTCGGTTCTAGATGTCGGCTCGGGCGTCGGCGGGCCGGCGCGCTTTCTGGCAGCGACCTATGGCTGCCGGGTTACCGGCGTCGACCTCAGCGAGCCATTCGTGGATGCCGCGCGCTATCTGACCGAGCGCACCGGACAGAACGGGCAGGTATCGTTCCAGACCGCCAGCGCGCTGGAGCTTCCATTTGACGACGGCCGTTTCCACGTCGTGTTGCTGCAGCATGTGGCGATGAACATCGCCGACCGGGCGCAGCTCTACCGCGAGATCCGGCGCGTGCTGCAGTCAAGCGGGAGGTTTGCGACCTTCGACGTCGTGCTAAGCAGCGGCGAGCCGCATTTTCCCGTTCCGTGGGCGCGAACGCCGGCTACGAGCTTTCTCCTAACAGCCGCCGCGACTCGCGAGGCGATCGAACCGGCCGGTTTCCGCGCGCTGGCATGGCAAGACGATACCGAGATGGCGAAGGCCTGGTTCGCGCAGATGCGCGCCGCCGGACCGCCGCCGTCGCCAAATCTCGGCGTGGTGATGGGGCCGGACTTCGCTCAGCTTGCTGCCAATCTGGGACGAAATCTCGTGGAGGGCCGGCTCGGCATCCTGACCGCGGTGTTCGAGGCCGCGTCGATCGATACCTGACAGGAGACCAAATGTCGCCGGCAATCATCTTCCAGATACATCTCGTTTTAGGTTACGTCCCGTGGCTGCTTTGCGTCGGCGTGTACGTTCTGCCCTGGCTTAGGTCCGTGGACCCGATCGAGGCGCAGCGCGCCATCGCTACCTTGCACAGCTTCCGCTTCTTCGGGCTGGTCTTCATCGTTCCAGGCGTCGTCGGTCCCAATCTGCCCGCCGACTTCGCGGCCTTCGCCGCCTACGTTGACTTTGCGACCGGGGTGCTGGCCATGCTGGCGCTTCTCACGGTCAGAATACGTCCGCTGTTTTGGCTGTTTGTCGTCGCCTTCAATCTCGTAGGCGCAGCCGACATCATCATCGACTATTACCACGGCAACCAGGTCGGCCTTCCGGCGCTGGCGGGGGAACTGGGGGCCACCTACGCGATCCCGATCATCTATGTGCCCCTGCTGATGATCACGCACATCGTCGCGTTCTATTTGCTGCTGCGTCCCCAGTCCGAGGCCGCTGCGCGGGCCTAGATTGGATCCGACGCGCCATTTGGGTTCTCCGCTCGCGCCATGGCTGACGCCCAATCCAGCTGCCTTCACTCGCCCCGCGCAATTGCAGCGGCCTGACACGAGTACTTGATCTCGTTCTGACAACCGCTAAAAGTCATTCCGGCAATCAGGCCAATACTTTTCGCGTCAAGGGAACCCCCCGGTTGAGCGTCTTCATTTTCCGGCGGCTTCTGACGTTAGTTGCAACGCTTGCGGGCGCTTCGCTGATCATCTTTCTCGTGCTCGATGCGTTGCCGGGCAACGCCGCCGAGATGCTGATGGGGGCGGACTCCTCGCCGGAGGCGGTTCGCGCGATGACCATCAAGCTCGGGCTCGACCAGCCGCTGATCCTTCGCTATTTGCACTGGATCGGCGGGCTTCTGGTCGGCGATCTCGGCAACAGCTATGCCTACGGCACGCCGGTTGCGGATCTGATCGCCGAGCGGCTGGCGCTGACGATTCCGCTGGCGGTGATGGCGATGTTGCTCACGGTCGTGCTGGCGCTCGCTGCCGGCGTCTACACCGCCGCCAATCACAACAAGATCGGCGACGTCGGAGTGATGGCGGCGACGCAATTCGGCATCGCTATCCCGAATTTCTGGTTCGCTATCCTGCTGATCCTCTTGTTCTCGGTGAAGCTGCAATGGCTCTCGGCCGGCGGTTTTGCGGGATGGGAGGAGGGCATTCTTCCCGGCATCCGCTCGCTGCTGTTACCTGCGATTTCGCTCGCGGTGGTGCAGGCCGCGATCCTGGCGCGGGTCACGCGCTCGGCGGTGCTCGAGGTGCTGCGGGAGGATTTCGTGCGCACCGCCCGCGCCAAGGGACTGACCCGGCGCCAGGTTTTGTGGGGGCATGTGCTGCGCAACGCGATGATCCCGGTGATGACGTTGATGGGGCTGCAATTCGCCAACCTGCTCGCAGGCGCGATCGTGATCGAGAACGTGTTCTATCTGCCCGGACTCGGGCGGTTGATTTTCCAGTCGATCTCAAATCGCGACCTCATCGTGGTCCGCAATTGCGTCATGCTGCTGGCGGCGATGGTCGTGATCGTGAATTTCGTGATCGATGTGCTCTATGCGGCGATCGACCCCCGCATCAAGGCCAGCGAATTATGAGCGGCGTTCGACCGGTTGCGGCGATGCCGTCAGTTCCCTCGCAACTGCGCCGACCCGGCCAGCATTTCTGGCAGCGCGCGCTTCGCCACCGCAGCTTCGTCGTGGGCAGCCTGCTCACCTTGTTGATGATTTCGGCGGCGCTGCTGTCGCTGGTCTGGACACCGTGGCCGGCCTACGAGATCGACATGGCGCACAAGCTCAATCCGCCTTCGGCGCTGCACTGGCTCGGCACCGACATGCTGGGCCGCGATATCGTCTCGCTATTGCTGGTGGGCGCCAGAAGCTCGATCGCGGTCGGCATCATTGCGGTGGGCATCGGTCTGTCGTTCGGCGCCTCGCTCGGGCTGGTCGCTGCCGCGCGCAGGGGATGGGTCGAGGAGGTGATCATGCGGCTGAGCGACTTCACCTTTGCGTTCCCGGCGCTGCTGTCGGCGATCATGCTGGCGGCGGTCGCGGGGCCCGGCATGGTGACGTCGATCACGGCGATCGGCATCTTCCAGATCCCGACTTTCGTGCGCATCACCCGTGGCTCCGCCAACGCGATCTGGGCACGGGAGTTCGTGCTGGCGGCGCGCGCCTCCGGCAAGGGCAAGTTCCGCATCACGCTCGAGCATGTGCTGCCCAACATCCTCTCGATCCTGATCGTGCAGGCGACGATCCAGTTCGCGCTGGCTATCCTTGCAGAAGCAGCGCTGTCGTATCTGGGTCTCGGCACCCAGCCGCCGCAACCGTCCTGGGGCCGCATGCTCAATGACGCGCAGTCGCTCTTGTTCCAGTCGCCGTCGCTCGCCGTCTATCCCGGTCTTGCAATCGCAACGGCCGTGTTGGGGCTCAATCTCTTGGGCGACGGGCTGCGCGACCTGTTCGATCCGCGCCTGTCGCGGGAGCGGTGATGATCTCTAAAACGCCGCTGATCGAAGTCGAAGACCTGCGCGTCCGGCTCAATACCAGCCGCGGCCCGGCCGACGCGGTGCGTGGCGTCAGCTTCTCACTCGCGCGCGGCGAGACGCTTGGCCTGATCGGGGAGTCCGGTTGCGGAAAGTCAGTCACCGCGCTGGCGCTGATGGGGCTGTTGCCGGAGAGCGCCGTCGTGAGCGGCAGCGTCCGGCTGGATGGCCAGCAATTGGTCGGCCTTGCGGAGGCCGACTACTGCAAGCTGCGCGGCAACCGGGTGAGCATGATCTTTCAGGAGCCGATGACGGCGCTCAATCCGATGCACGCTGTCGGCCGCCAGGTCGCCGAGCCGCTGCGCCGGCACAAGGGTTTTTCGAGCGCGCAGGCGTACCGGGAAGCCATTGCACTGCTCGACCGCGTCGGGCTTCCCGATGCGGCGAGGCGGGCTGATGCCTACCCGCACCAGTTTTCCGGCGGCCAGCGCCAGCGCATCACCATCGCGATGGCGCTCGCCTGCGAGCCTGACCTTCTGATCGCGGACGAACCGACCACCGCGCTCGACGTCACCATCCAGGGCCAGATCCTCGACCTGATCGCCGATCTCGTGGCCGAGCGCGGCATGTCGATGATCCTGATTTCCCACGATCTTGGCGTCATTGCTGAAAACGTGCAGCGCATGATGGTGATGTATGGCGGCACCGTGGTGGAGAACGGGACGACCGACGCGCTGTTGTCCGGCCTCGGGCATCCCTACAGCCAGGGCTTGTTTCGCGCGCGACCGCGGCTCGGCGCACCGAAGGGGACACGGCTGCGAACCATCCCCGGCACTGTACCCGAGCTCGCCGACCTGCCTTCCGGCTGTGTGTTTGCCGGCCGTTGCGATATCGCCGAAGAACGCTGCCGGGCCGTCTTTCCACCGCCGGTCACGGTCAATGCCGGCCACACCGTGCGCTGCCTGCGTACCGACGTGTCGATGGCGAACCGGGTTGGAGCCGTGACCGCATGAGCACGATTGCAACTGCGGCGCCTCCGAGCTCTGTGCCCGAACAGCCGCTTCTTGAAGTCGATGACCTCGTGCAGCGCTACGCGCTGCCGCGCGAAAACCTGTTTCAGTCAGCAGCACAGGTGCTGGCGCTCAACGGCGTCAGCCTGCAATTGGCAGCGGGCAAGAGCCTCGGCGTGGTCGGTGAATCCGGTTCGGGAAAATCGACTCTTGCGCGCGCGGTAATGGCGCTGGAGACCCCGACATCCGGCTCGGTAAAATTGCTCGGGCGCGACCTGCATCGCTTGTCCGCCGGCGAGCTTCGCCACGCCAGGCGCGATTTCCAGATGGTATTTCAGGATCCCTATGGCTCGCTCGATCCGCGCCAGACGGTTGCACGTATCGTCGCCGAACCGCTCACTGCGATCGGCCGCCTCGATCGTGACGAACAGCGCGACCGCGTCGTCGCGGTGCTGAAACAGGTGGGCCTGCGCGATGCCGATATGGACAAATATCCGCACGAATTCTCCGGCGGCCAACGCCAGCGCATCGCGATCGCGCGGGCCTTGATTACGCAGCCGAAGCTGATCGTCGCCGACGAGCCGGTCAGCGCGCTCGACGTCTCGGTGCAGGCGCAGGTGCTCAATCTCCTGGAGGATCTGCAGGACGAGTTCGGATTGAGCTACGTCCTGATCAGCCACGACCTCGCGGTGGTGGAATATCTGTGCGACGAGATCGCGGTGATTTACCTCGGCCGCATCGTCGAGCAGGGCAGGCCGGAGGATTTGTTCGAGCGCAGTGCGCATCCTTACACGCGCGCGTTGCTCGAAGCCGTGCCGCGGACCGGTCCGGGCCGCCAACGGCGCCGCCGCGGCGCGCAGGCGATTGCCTCGCAATCGGGGGCAACAGGTTGCGCCTATGCTGGGCGATGCCCGCTCGCCGATGCGCATTGCCGCGGGGTCGCGCCGCTGGCGCGCAGCGTCGGATCGAGCCATATTGCCGCCTGCCACCACGCCGAGACCATCATGGCCCTTCCTCCCCTGGCGGGCGAGACGTGATAGGTTGATGCAGCGGATGTTAGATTAAAGTGTCGTTCGATAAGTCCCGTTTTAGGAGCGTTTGCATGTCCAAGAAGCTCATTCTGCTCGCCGCGGCCGCGATGACAGCCCTTTCCCTGCTGCCGCAGCCTGTTTCGGCGCAGGGCAAGAAAGACAGTGTCGTGATGGCCATGGCGCTGGAGCCGCCCGGCCTCGACCCGACCAGCGGGGCTGCCGCGGCGATTGCCGAGGTCACACTCTACAATGTGTATGAAACGCTAACCAAGGTGAAGGAGGACGGTTCGGTTGCGCCGCTGCTCGCCGAGAGCTGGCAAACCGCGCCGGATCTGAAGACCTACACGTTCAAGCTGCGCAAGGGCGTGGCATTCCAGAATGGCGAACCGTTCAACGCGCAGGCGGTGAAGTTCTCCTTTGAGCGGGCGGCGGAGACGGCCAGCACCAACAAGGACAAGAGCCTGTTCCAGAGCATCGCAGCGATCACCTTGCCGGACAATGACACGGTCGTGATCACCCTGAAGAACCCCGACGCCAACCTGCCGTTTTTGCTGGGCCAGGCCACGGCCTCGATCGTCGAGCCGAAGAGCGCGCCCACCAACGCCACCAAGCCGGTCGGCACCGGGCCGTTCGTGCTCGCGGCCTGGGCCAAGGGTTCGTCGATCACGCTGACCAAATGGCCGGAATACCGCAACGCGGCGGCCATCAAACTCAACAAGGTCGTGATCCGCTTCATCAGCGATCCGTCCGCGCAGGTGGCCTCGCTGCTTTCCGGCGACGTCGATGCCTTTCCCCGGGTGGCCGCCGCGCGCAGCCTGCCCCAGTTCAAGGCCGATCCAAGATTCAACGTGCTGATCGGCGGCTCGCGGGCCAAGACCATCGTCACCATCAACAACAAGAAGAAGCCGTTCGACGATGTGCGGGTGCGGCGCGCGATCCTCGCGGCGATCGACCGAAAGGCCATGATCGAAGGGGCGGCCGACGGTTTCGGCGTGCCGATCGGCAGCTTCTACACCCCGGGCTCGCTCGGTTACATCGACACCACCGACATCAATCCCTTCGATGTCGAGAAGGCAAAGAAGCTGCTCGCTGAAGCCGGCGTGACGACGCCGCTGGAAGTCAGCCTAAAACTTCCGCCGCCGTCTTATGCGCGGCAGGGCGGCGAGGTGCTGGCGGCGCAGCTCGCCAAGATCGGCATCATTGCCAAGATCGAGAATGTCGAATGGGCGCAGTGGCTGTCGTCGGTATTCACCGGACCGCATAATTACGATCTCACCATCGTTTCCCATGTCGAGCCGTTCGATCTCGTGAAATTCACCGAGGACAATTACTATACCGGCTACAAGTCGGAAGCCTTCAACGCGCTTTACAAGTCGATCACGGAAGCCGCGAACGAAGCCGATCGCGTCAGGCTTCTGGGCGAAGCCCAGCGGCTGCTCGCAACCGATGCGGCGGCCGGCTTCCTGTTCCAGCCGCAATTGATCACCATCGCGAACAAGAAGTTGAAAGGCGTGTGGGGCCAGGTGCCCCAGTTTTGCAACGATTTCTCGGATTGGGCCTGGGAATGAACCGGTAGAGGATGAAGGCTTATCTTTTTGATTTGGACGGCACTCTAGCAGCCAGCGAGGCTCCGAAAGCGCGAGCTCTAGCTCAGGCCTGTGTGTCGTATGGAGCCGAAGCTAATTACCCGATCTATGCTGACGTGATGGGGGAAGACTGGCCGACAGTGACGAGGCATTTCTTCAAAAGATACACCTTTAGTCCTGAATTTGACGAATTTAACGATCGCTCTCGTGGCTTCTATCTCGATCTTATTGAGGCCGAGATCTCGGCAACTCATGGGGCCATACAATTCGTTTCCGATACTCGGAATAGCGGGATAAAGGTCGGAGTGGTCAGTTCCGCTGCCACCTGGATGGTCGAGAGAGTACTGTCGAAGCTCGATCTGCAAAACTCCTT
>DATBYN010000145.1:0-11464 GCA_036513695.1 Bradyrhizobium sp.
TCGGGGTTTTGATCCATCCATTCCCTGATCTTCTGCATCGACATCTGCTCTTTCGGGATGATGCCGCGGTCGATCAGGATGCGCCCCACTGCCGTGTAGGGATAGCCATTATGCGCGTCGTAATTGATGCGGATGGTCGAGCCATCCTCGAGACGGACCCGCGCCGAGCCCTGGATTTGCGAGAACAGCAGATCGGTCTGACTCTTGAGCCAGCAAATTTCGAGGCCACGGCCTGCGATGGCGCCATCCTCAATCTCGCCCCGGTCGTAATAGGGCACGAGCTTGCGGCGGCCGATTTTGCGGAACACCTGGCCCTTGTTGGGCAGACTTGGCGAGTCCTGATTGAACCCGCGGACGAACAGATTCGAGGGACGGCGATAGACCGGCACATTATAGACCTCGGTCTGGGTGCGCGAGCCGTCGATCACGGGCTCATAGTAGCCGGTGACAAATCCGTCGCCTTCGCCGAGGCGCGAGATTCGCAAGGGCAGAAAATGATCCTCGAAAAACGCTTTTGCCTTGGCGCCGTCGGAAATGTCGAGCGCCCTGGCCGCCCGGCAGGGATCGCGCAACGAAGTGCCCAGCGCTTTTGGATTGTCCGCTTTTGGATCGGCAGGCGGCGTTCGTTCCGCCGCGATCGGCCGGCAGCTGGCGCGAAACGCCCTGTAGGCCTGCAGGTGATCGTCCTCGCTCCAGCCTGCGACCTCGGCCCATGCGAGGGGAGCATATTGGCTGCCGCTGATCTCGAGCGGCCAGGCAAGTTGTGGATAAGGAATTTGCCGAGGAGGAGGGAGGGGACGAACGGCGTGTCGCGTTCGCGCGGCATAAGCGGCGAACGAAGCAAGCGACAATGCGATGGCAATCACAGCGAACGCGGCGGCGTATCGTCTGATGCCACGCGCGTTAGTGAGCGCTTCCCGTGCCAACCAGCTTCCAGTTCGGATCGCGTGAAGTCGGGTCGCGGGCGAATGTCCAAACATCGGTGATATCGGTGACCTTATCCGGATTGCCGTCGACAATCGTGCCGGCCTTGTCGCGGGTGACCGACACCATCTGCGACACAAAACGCACGGTGAGCTGCGCCGCGCGATCGCGCGCCTCGGCACCGACGAGCTCGGCCTTGTCGATCGACACGAATCGGGTCTCGGTTTTCTGCTCGTTCTTCTCGCGATCCTTGATCGCGGCCTCAAAACTCTCATAAACCTCGGACGACAACAGATCCTTAAGCGCGCGACGGTCGCCGTTGGCGAACGCCAGCACGATCATCTCGTAGGCGCTGCGCGCGCCGGAGAGGAAATGCCGGGGATCGAACGAGGAATCCTGCGCCGCAATGGCGTCAAGCCCTTGCGCTAACGGCGTGCCGGGCTCCGCCAACCCTTTCCAGCGGTCGGTCGGCGGGGCGACGTCCGCGGTCGGCGCCAGCGGCGCCTGGTCAATCACCGTCCCCGGCATCGGAACCACATTGTTGTCCTGCGCCCCCTGCACCGCGTTGCGGGCGGTGCGATCGAACGGCGGCCGCTCGTTTCCGGTGCGCTGTCCGAGGACATTGCGCAGGCGCAGGAAGATGAAGACCGCGAGCGCCAGGAAGATGATGGTGTAAATATCCACGTCGTATTTGCTTTCTGGTCTGCGCCGACAATGCGTTCGGCGGTAGAGCGTTCCGCTTTCTGAGAACGGCAGAGATACTACATCATGGATGGGTCAGCAGCATGTAGGCACGAAACTTGGCCTGGCCAATGGCGCGTCCCGGCATGAAACGCAATGCATGAAACACAACGCATGAACCACCATGCCGGTGGAAATGGGCCAAGCGGGTTGCTCGCCCCCGTTTGCCACAAGCGAATTGTAGCGCGTTTTGGCGTCTATGGGAAACCCCGAGACTGCCCGGAAATCGCGTATATTCAACAATTTAGGGTGCATCTGCTCGTCGATTTTTAAGTTTTCGCTGCGTTCGCTTGATTGTCGTCCTTGTAGAATGAGGCAGGGCTATGATAGCCACTCGCCCCGACAAAGGCATTTTCGCAAGATCACGAGCGGATTCCGTCACAATCCGTCCCCGCTCGCTTTGAGAACGTTCCAGGAGAGATCGAATGACCAACGGCAACGGCGCGCCTCCCGAGGCGGCCCCTCCCCAGCTGAACGTGCTGGCGCAGTACACCAAGGACCTGTCGTTCGAAAATCCGAACGCGCCGTCCTCGCTGGCGCCGCAAGGGCAGCAGCCTGCGATCAATATCCAGATCAATGTCAGCGCCAACAATGTCGCCGAAAACGAATTCGAAGTGACGCTTTCGGTCGAGGGCAAGGCGGAAAATGCCGGCAAGGTGATGTTCAGCTTCGACCTGGCCTATGCCGGGGTGTTCCGTATCGTGAACGTGCCGAAGGAAAATCTGCACCCGCTGATCATGATCGAATGTCCGCGGCTGTTGTTCCCGTTCGCGCGCGAGATCATCGCGACTTCGGTGCGCGACGGTGGCTTTCCACCGCTGATGCTGGACCCCGTGGATTTCGTCAGCCTTTACCGCCAGAACATGGAGCGGCAGGCCGCCGCCCAAGGCGCGCAACCCGGGCAGGTCAAGCCGAGCTGACCCAACGAGCTGAACCGGGTAGCGTCCTAAGCGGTTACGCGTCGGCTCGCTGATCCGAAGCCCAAAATTCGTTCCAGATCGGCTTTTCGCCCAACGTGGCGACAAAGGCGCGGTGTGCCACGAGATCTTCCTCGGTGACCCGCGGCGCCAGCGGTATCTCGCGCTGCCGCCGCGGCATGTCGCCAAAGCCGCCGACGCGGATGTCATGCGATTCGGCAGCCAGAATCAATTGCGACTGCCGGGCGCCGATCAGGTCGATATAGACCTCAGCCAAAAGCTCGGCGTCGAGCAACGCGCCGTGTTTGGTGCGGTGCGAGTTGTCGATCGCATAGCGCGAGCAGAGATCATCGAGGCGGTTGGAGACGCCGGGATGCTTGCGACGCGCTAGGAGTAGCGTGTCGACCAGCCGCTCGCGCGGGATCGGCGGACGCTTGAGGCGGTCAAGCTCGGCGTTGATGAAGCTGATATCGAACGAGGCGTTGTGGATCACCAGCGGCGCATCGCCGATGAATTCCAGGAAATCCTCGGCCACCTCGGAAAATAGCGGCTTGTCGGCGAGGAATTCGCTGGAAAGCCCGTGTACGGCAAAGGCTTCCGCCGCCATCGCGCGCTCGGGATTGAGGTACTGGTGGAACGTCTGCCCGGTCGGCATCCGATTAAAAATCTCGACACAGCCGATTTCGACCAGCCGGTCGCCCCGCAGCGGATCGAGGCCGGTGGTTTCGGTATCCAGAACGATTTCGCGCATGAATGACTGACCGCCTGGAGCATCGAAAAAGATGAGAGCGGCGAATCAGGTCCGTCGCTGCGGCATCTTAACAGCCTGTTCCAGGATGTCCCTGATTCGGGCCCGCACCGGGTCGAGGCCGTCGGAGGTATCCACCACGAAATCTGCGCGCTTGCGCTTTTCGGCATCGGACAGTTGCCGCGCCAGGATGGCGTCGAGCTTCTCTACGGTCATATTATCGCGGGCGAGAATCCGCTCACGCTGAATTTCCGGTGTGGTTGTGACCACCACCACCGCATCGACGCGTTTCTCGCCTCCCGTCTCATACAATAGCGGCACGTCGACGACGGCAACAGGTGCGCCGGACCGCTCGGCATCCACCAGGAATTTTTGGCGCGAGGCGCCGAGCATCGGATGCACGATCGCTTCGAGCTGCCTGATCGCCAGGGGATCGTGCACCACGCGCGCGGAAAGCTTGTTGCGGTCGACCTTGCCGCCGACAGTCGTACCAGGAAACGCCGCCTCGACGGCAGGCGCCGCCTCGCCTTCGTAAATTTTGTGAACGGCCGCGTCGGCATCGTAAACGGGAACGCCGGCCTCCGCGAACAGCTTTGCGGTGGTCGACTTCCCCATCCCGATCGAGCCGGTCAGTCCAAGGATGATCACTTTTGCATCGCCATTCTCCGCGGTCACAGGAATTGCGTTCATACCCCGAGCAGCCGCTCGCTGCGCAGGAATGCGAGTAACTGCAGCAGCGGCAGGCCGAGAATGGTAAAATGGTCGCCTTCGATACGCTCGAACAGATGCACGCCGAGCCCTTCGAGCTGGTAAGCGCCGACGCTTGACGTAACGGCCTCGCCGGCTTCGTGGAGATACGCGCTGATCTCGGCCTCGCCCAGCTGCCGCATGGTCATTCGCGCGATGGTGACGGCTTCGAACAATATCTTTTCGTCGCGCGCCACGGCAACGGCAGAGTGGAGTTCGTGGCAGTGGCCGGCCAGTGCACGGAGTTGCTCCTTGGCCTGCGCGCGGTCGGCCGGCTTATTGAAGATCCGAAACCCGAGCGCCAGGGTCTGATCCGCGCCGACGACCAATTTGCCGGGCTGCAGGGCTGACACCGACAGCGCCTTCTCGCGGGCCAGAAGGGCTGCGATCTCGCCGGGCGCGGAGAGGCGCGAGGCTTGCTGCACCGCCCGTTCGTCGATATCGGCGGGAACGGCTTCGAACTCGATGCCGGCATTGATGAGCAACGCTTGCCGCGCGCGGCTTTGCGAGCCCAGGATCAACGGATGTTTGCCGCGCCATAATTTCATTCCGCAAGCCGCTGCCGCTGCCGGTCGGTGAATAATTTGAGCACGGCAGCCGCCGTCTCCTCGATCGACCGCCGCGTCACGTCGAGCTGCGCCCAATTGAATTTTGCGCTCAGTCGCCGGGCAAACGCGACTTCATCGGTAACCGCCTGGCGATCGATATAGGTGTCGTTATCGCGGTCGCCCATGCTCAACAACCGGTTCTGCCGGACTTGAATGAGACGCTCCGGCGTGGCGTGCAGGCTGACCACCAGCGGCTTTGTCAGCGTCTGAAGCTGGTGCGGAATGGCAATGCCTGGCACCAGCGGCACGTTCGCGGTGCGGATACCGCGGTTGGCCAGATAGATCGAAGTCGGCGTCTTCGAAGTGCGAGACACGCCCACTAGAATCACATCGGCATCTTCCAGGCCTTCGACATGCTGGCCGTCATCATGCATCATCGTATAATTGAGCGCGTCGATCCGCTTGAAATATTCCGCATTCAGGACGTGCTGGGCGCCGACACGCCCGGTGGTCGGCGCTCCGAGATAGGCTTGAAATAGCTGCATCACCGGGCCGATGATCGACAGGCTCGGTATGTTGATCTGCTGGCATTTTGCCTCCAGCCGCCCGACCAGATCCTTTTCCAATAGCGTAAAAAGTACGATGCCGGGCGCTTCCTCGATTTCATCCAGCACGCGATCGAGCTGCTTCTGGCTGCGCACCAAGGGATAGACATGTTCGACCGGCGTCACATTGGCGTATTGCGCGGCGACCGCGCGCGCCACCGTGATCAGTGTCTCGCCGGTCGAATCAGAGACCAGGTGAAGATGAAAATAATTGCCGGTCGTGGGCACCGTGACCCCTGTGTAACCTGTGAATCCTTGTGGAGCTTACCTGAGAGATTGGGGCTCGGGTCGACCGATCAGGGATAACCCGGCTTTTTCTTCACAGGCCTCAAAGTCAGGATAAGTCGTTTCGGTCTCTCGGACGATAGTGGACTTATGTGCACTTGTCTCTTCATAGACTGCTCATGAGGCCGCGCAAGCGATTGAAGCGAGAGGCGTTATCCGGATCACCACCGTGAGGGGCGAAACTGTTGATGGATGTGAATAGGCAGAGAAAATTCCGGGACAGTTTTGCGTGGGCCCAATCCACTGCTACTTAGACTCAAACCTAAGATTCTAAAATTACTTATTTAGAAAAGGGCTGCTTGCGGATATGTCTCACTTCCCCTTGAGATCGGCATTGGCGGAAACGTCGGATGGTGTAGTCGCAGGGATGCGAAAGAGTGAGGCCTGCCGGAATGTACGAGTGGATCAAGGCGCTGCATGTGATCGCGGTGATCTCATGGATGGCGGGCATGCTCTATTTGCCGCGGTTATTCGTCTATCATTGCGAAGCCGAAAAGGGATCGAAACAATCCGAGACATTCAAGGTGATGGAGCGCCGGCTGTTGAAGGCGATCATCAACCCGGCAATGATCGTAAGCTGGCTGGCGGGCCTTTACCTCGCCTGGGCGGGCAACTGGTTTTCAGCGCCCTGGCTTCACGCAAAACTCTTGCTGGTCCTGGTGCTGTCGGGTGTTCACGGTTTTTTTTCCCGCTGCGTCAGGGATTTCGCCGCCGACCGGAATCTCAGGAGTGAGAGATTTTATCGAATTATCAACGAGATACCGACGGTTTTGATGATCGGGATCGTTATCCTGGTAGTGGTGAAGCCGTTTTGATGGGCAGTTTTGATGGGCAGTGTCGTCAACATCTCAGACGTTTGGGCTCCTTGCGAAAGGCTGATTGATTTTCTATATTGCCGAAATCCCACCCCACGCAGGCGGATGTGGTTGCGTTTCGGCTTCCTAGTTGAGAGCCGGCCGCCGCATCAGGTTTGAAGCCTCACCGGCACTTTCCTTGCTCAGACCTGCGGACCTTCCTTTTGCTCGCGTCCGCATTTTCTAAAGCCACCTCGCAATCCCAATCCCAAGATACTCCACAGGACCATCCCAATGCGGGAAATGAAACTTCAAGACCTCAAATCTCAAACGCCGGCCGAACTTGTCGCGTTCGCGGAAGAGAAAGGAGTCGAAAACGCCAGCACCATGCGCAAGCAGGAGCTGATGTTTGCGATTCTCAAGCAACTCGCGATCCAGGAAATCGACATTATCGGGGAGGGCGTCGTCGAAGTTCTTTCCGACGGTTTTGGCTTTTTGCGCTCGCCGGACGCCAATTACCTGCCCGGACCGGATGACATCTACGTCTCACCCTCGCAGATCCGCCGCTTCGGGCTTCGCACCGGCGATACCATCGAAGGGCATATTCGCAGCCCGAAAGAAGGCGAACGCTATTTTGCCCTTCTCAAAGTCAACACGCTCAATTTCGAAGACCCGGAAAAGTCAAAGCACAAGGTCAATTTCGACAATCTGACGCCGCTGTTTCCCGATCAGCGGTTCCGGCTCGAGCTCGAAGACCCCACCAGAAAGGACCTATCTGCAAGGGTTATCGACATCGTCGCCCCGATCGGCAAAGGCCAGCGCGCCCTGATCGTGGCGCCGCCCCGCACCGGCAAGACCGTGCTGATGCAGAACATCGCACACTCGATCACCGCCAACCACCCCGAATGCTATCTGATCGTGCTGCTGATCGACGAGCGCCCCGAAGAAGTCACGGACATGCAGCGCTCGGTGAAGGGCGAAGTCGTGTCATCGACCTTCGACGAGCCGGCGGTGCGTCACGTCCAGGTCGCCGAGATGGTGATCGAAAAGGCAAAGCGATTGGTCGAGCACGGCCGCGACGTCGTGATTTTGCTGGACTCGATCACGCGGCTCGGTCGCGCCTACAACACGGTGGTGCCGTCATCAGGCAAGGTGCTGACCGGCGGCGTCGACGCCAACGCGCTGCAGCGGCCAAAGCGCTTCTTCGGTGCCGCCCGCAACATCGAGGAGGGCGGCTCGCTCACCATCATCGCGACCGCCCTGGTCGATACCGGTAGCCGCATGGACGAAGTGATCTTTGAAGAATTCAAAGGCACCGGAAACTCCGAACTGATTCTCGACCGCAAGGTGTCCGACAAGCGGACCTTCCCGGCGATCGATATCTCGCGCTCCGGCACCCGCAAGGAAGAACTGATCACCGATCCGCAACTCCTAAAGAAGATGTACGTGCTGCGCCGGATCCTCAATCCGATGGGCACGATGGATGCGATCGACTTCCTGCTCGACAAGCTCCGCAACACCAAGAACAACGCGGAATTCTTCGAATCGATGAATACCTGAGCCGTTTTGGCGGTTTTGGAGGGGCGTCCTCGCGAGGGGCGCCCCCCCTTTTCATATTGGACTCCGAAACCTGATGCTGCGGCTTATGCTGCAGCGCAACCGCAGCATAGAATGGTTGGCCGGGTTTTTCCGGAATCTAGTAAGTAATTGAAATACCAGAGATCATTTTCGGCGAAGGGCATCGCTCAAGTTCATTGGACCGGTTTCCGCAGCACAAATGCTGCCACTTCGCGGCCCCGCCGGGTAGCGGGAATTGCGTTGCGCTCGCAGAAGGGCTCGGGGACAAATAGGCGATGCATCCACGCGAGCAGACCATTTTTGCGCTTTCGTCCGGCCGGCTGCCGAGCGCGATTGCCGTGGTGCGGGTCTCCGGGCCGCAAGCCGGTACCGCGTTGACGTTGCTCGCGGGCAAGACGCCGGCGCCGCGAATCGCGACACGGGTACTGTTGCGCGACGCGAATCGGCAGCCGATCGATGATGCGGTGGTGCTGTGGTTTCCCGGGCCCGCGAGCGCGACCGGCGAGGATGTCGCGGAGTTTCACGTCCATGGCGGACGTGCGGTGCTCGCAGCTTTATTCGCTGCTCTCTCGGCATTGAAGGATGTCCGCGCAGCGGAGCCGGGCGAGTTCACCCGTCGCGCCTTCGAAAACGGCAAGCTCGATCTCACCGAAGCCGAAGCGCTCGACGACCTGATTCATGCGGACACTGACCGGCAACGCCGCCAGGCGCTGCGGCAGCTCAAGGGGCTGCTCAGCGACAAGGCACGCGACTGGCGCGCGCGAATCATCGAGGCGTCGGCACTGATCGAGGCGGGGATCGACTTTTCGGACGAAGGCGATGTGCCCGCGGAGCTGATCGCGCCGGCGATGGAAAAGATAATGGCGCTGCTCGGTGAGATCGAAGAAGTGCTGGCGGCACACGGCAAGAGCGAACGGCTGCGCGATGGGCTCGTAGTCGCGATCGCGGGCCCTCCGAACGTCGGCAAGTCGACCTTGATCAATCAACTGGCGCGGCGCGAAGTCGCGATCGTCTCGCCCTATGCTGGTACGACGCGCGACGTCATCGAAGTGCATCTCGATCTCGACGGCTATCCGGTGACGGTGATTGACACCGCCGGTGTTCGTGAGACCGACGATCCGGTGGAGCAGGAGGGCGTGCGTCGTGCGCGGGCGCGTGCGGCAGAAGCCGACCTGGTGTTGTGGATGATCGATGCGGAGCACCAAACCATTCCGCATGAGGGCGCTGCGCCAGTCCGGACCGTCCGCAACAAGATCGATCTGGGCGGAGCGATCGGCGGCGAGCGGCGCGGAGCGGATTTCGAGATTTCGGCGAGCCGGGGCGATGGCATCCCCGAATTAATCACCGCCTTGGTCGGCTTTGCGCAGGATTATTTTGGTTCGGGCGAGGCTGGGCTGATCGGCCGGGAGCGGCAACGAGGATTGCTGCAGGATGCAGCAGTTATGTTGCGACGCAGCATGGATGTGGTTGGCCAAGGGGAGGAGTTCGCCGCTGAGGAATTGCGGGCGGCGGCTCTCTCGCTGGGTCGGCTGCTCGGGCGGGTCGACGTGGAAGACATCCTGGATTCGATCTTCAAAGACTTTTGCATTGGGAAATAGTGAACGTAAGTTCATTTCAATAGACGAAGTGTTTCACATGAAACACGGCTTCGCACCGAACTTACCGCTTCCGGCTTTTAGCGTCCCGCGATAAAAGCCTCGCCCATGATTGCCGGACAAGAATCATTCGACGTTATCGTCATCGGCGGCGGCCACGCCGGCTGCGAGGCCGCGGCTGCGGCTGCGCGCATGGGCGCCAACACGGCGCTGGTGACCCATCACTTTGCGACCGTCGGCGCGATGTCCTGCAATCCCGCGATCGGGGGGCTCGGCAAGGGCCATCTGGTCCGCGAGGTCGATGCGCTGGATGGACTGATGGGGCGCGTAGCGGACGCGGCCGGCATCCAGTTTCGCGTGCTCAACCGGCGCAAGGGCCCAGCAGTGCGCGGCCCGCGCGCCCAGGCCGACAGAAAACTCTATGCCGCAGCGATGCAGGCCGCGATCAAGGCGACGCCCAATCTCAGCGTAATCGAGGGCGAGGCTGATGAGCTGGTGGTCACCAACGGCCGAGTGACCGGCATCCGCCTGGCCGATGGCCGCGCGCTGTCGGCGGGCGCCGTCGTTATCACCACCGGCACCTTTTTGCGCGGATTGATCCACCTCGGCGAGAAGAACTGGCCGGCAGGCCGCGTCGGCGAGGCGCCGGCGCTGGGCCTCTCGACATCCTTTGAACGCGCCGGCTTCACGCTAGGACGGCTAAAGACCGGTACGCCCGCCCGCCTCGACGGCACCACCATCGACTGGTCCGCAGTCGAGATGCAGCCCGGCGATGATCCGCCCGAGCCGTTCTCGGTGCTAACTGACAAAATCACGACGCGGCAGATTCAGTGCGGTATTACCCGCACCATACCCGCGACGCACGCGGTGATCCGGGCCAATGTGCATCGCTCGCCGATGTATTCCGGCCAGATCAAGAGTAGCGGGCCGCGGTATTGCCCCTCGATCGAGGACAAGATCGTCCGCTTTGGCGATCGCGACGGCCACCAGATTTTTCTAGAGCCGGAAGGTCTCGACGACACCACGGTCTATCCGAACGGCATTTCGACCTCGCTTCCTGAGGAGGTGCAGCTCGCGATCCTGGCGACGATTCCGGGTCTGGAGCGAGTGCGGATGGTCCGTCCAGGCTATGCCATCGAATACGATCACGTCGACCCGCGCGAACTCGATCCCACCCTGCAGACCAAGCGTCTGCCGGGACTGTTTTTGGCCGGACAGATCAACGGCACCACGGGTTACGAAGAAGCGGCCGCGCAGGGGCTTGTTGCCGGCCTCAATGCGGCTTTGTCGGCCGGCGCTGCCGCACCGATCGTGTTCGATCGTGCGCACGGCTATCTCGGCGTCATGATCGACGATCTCGTCACCCGCGGCATCACCGAGCCGTACCGGATGTTCACCTCGCGCGCCGAATACCGGCTGACGCTACGGGCCGACAACGCCGATCAGCGCCTGACCGATAGGGGGATCGCGCTGGGCTGTGTGGGCGAGGTACGGTCGCAGCGCCACCGCGCCAAGATGGCCGCGCTCGATGCCGCAAAGGCGCTCGCAAAATCCCTGACACTGACGCCCAATGAAGCCGCGAGGCACGGGCTCGTGCTCAACAAGGACGGCCACCGCCGCTCGGCCTTTGAACTACTGGCCTATTCCGAGATCGGCTGGGCCGAGGTCCGCGGCATCTGGCCGGAATTGTCGGCCATTGAACCAGCGATTGCGGTCCATCTCGAGATCGATGCCAAATACGACGCCTATCTCAAGCGCCAGACCGCCGACGTCGAGGCCTTTCGCCGCGACGAGGGATTGGTCCTCAGCGATATCGATTACAGCGCGGTGCCTGGGCTCTCCAATGAGGCGCGGTCAAGGCTGCAAGCCGCGCGTCCGCGCACGGTGGGGCAAGCGGGCCGGCTGGACGGCATGACCCCGGCGGCTCTTGGGATTCTGGCGGCGTATTTGAGGCGCGAAGGGCGGCGGAAGGCTTCTGCGGT
>DATBYN010000146.1:0-11831 GCA_036513695.1 Bradyrhizobium sp.
CGCGGGCCACATCTCGAGGCGGTGAAGGCCAAAGGCCTGACGCTTCGCGTGGGGGAAGCAGAATTCCTGGCGAAAGTGAAAGCATCCGACGACTCGGCGGCGCTGGGGCCGCAGGATCTTGTCATCAGCACGCTGAAAGCCAATGCGCTCGATAGCCTTGCCGCGGGCCTGCCGCCGTTGCTGCGCGACGACACTGCCGTTGTCTTCGCCCAGAACGGCATTCCCTGGTGGTACGACATCGGGCTGCCCTCGGATCATCCGCCGCCGCCCGACCTTTCATTTCTCGATCCCGGCGGGCGGTTGCGCGCGGTCGTTTCGCGAGAGCGGATCATCGGCGGCGTGATCTTTTCGGCGAACGAGGTGGTCGAACCCGGGATCGTCGTCAATCTTTCGCCGGAGCGAAACATGCTGCTGGTCGGGGAATGCGATGACCGCGGCAGCGCGCGGATCGAGCGCTTGAGAGTTCTGCTTAATGAAGCCTCGATCCAGTCGCCACAGGTGCCACAGATCAGGCAGGCGATCTGGTCCAAGCTGATGACCAACATGTCGATGTCGGTGTTGTGTCTGATATCAGGGCAAACCGCGAGGGGCGCGCGGATCGACCCCGCGCTGCGCGATGTGGTGCCGCGCCTGCTCGAAGAGGCGCAGGCGATCGGCCAAAGCTGCTATGCCGAAGTGGAGCGCGTCACCCGCTCCGGACCGGCGCCCGACCACAAGCCGTCGCTATTGCAGGATTACGAGCGCGGCCGCCCGATGGAAATCGATACGCTGGTGCGAGCCCCGGCGGCGTTTGCGAAGGCAGCAGGGCTATCGACGCCGATGCTCGACCTGTTGGCAGCGCTTGCGATCCAAAAGGCGCGGGACAAGGGGCTCTATCAGGGTTAAATGCTGGCTCGAAGTAACCAAAGGAGCGACGGCGTTGAATTTCTTCCTGTCCGCTATGCTTGCTCTCATGATCGGCAAGGCTCCCGCCTCAGCGGCGGTGGAGCAATGCCGGTTCATCCAGGCGAAGCCTGAGCGGGAGGCCTGTTATACGCGTCAGGAAGCCACGCTCGCCGCACAACGCAAACCCGAGCCGAGTTCCGACACCACGACGCTGGATCAGCTGCAGCAAATGCGACGGGATGATGATGCTGTCTACAAAAGCCTGCGCAGCATCTGCCGGGGATGTTGAGCGAATTTCGCTCTCGCGTGCCGGTCTGGCTCAGCGAGTCTTGCCATCACTCACAAGATGTTCGCGGAAGAACGCAACGACGCTCGCGTCGAAGTCGCGGTGAAAGGCTTCAAGCCGACGTTCCCCCATCAATGCCGAAATTGAATGGATCGATGCTCAATAGGTTGTCGATCCCCGCCCCGGACGTCTCCTAGAAGCATCGCATCCAGCCGCAGGGAACGACGACGAAGTTCACGACCAGCGGCTGGGGTAGCGTTCTGGGAGGAACCAATGACCGTGACGATCGCCGCCGTCGAAGCCAAGAGATCCCGCGTCCGCATCTTCATCTTGCTGATGCTGTTCATCGTCACGACGGTCAATTACGCCGATCGTGCGACGCTCTCGATCGCGGGCTCGGCGTTGTCGAAGGAACTCCACCTCGATCCGGTCGCGCTCGGTTATGTCTTCTCGGCCTTCGGCTGGTCCTATGTCGCCGCCCAAGTGCCGGGCGGGTGGCTGCTCGATCGCTACGGCTCAAAGTGGGTTTATGCCTGCAGCATTTTGATCTGGTCGGTCTTCACATTCATGCAGGGCTCGATCGGCTTCTTCGCGGGCGGGACGGCGATCGTCCTGTTGTTCGCGCTGCGCTTCCTGGTCGGCCTCGCGGAAGCGCCGTCGTTCCCCGCCAATGCGCGCATCGTCGCGGCCTGGTTTCCGGGCAACGAACGGGGAACCGCCTCGGCCTTCTTCAATTCGGGGCAATATTTCGCAACCGTATTGTTCGCGCCGTTGATGGGTTGGATCGCGCACGACTTTGGCTGGCGCTACGTCTTCTTCGTGATGGGCGCGATTGGATTGGTCGTCGGGCTGATCTGGATCATGACCATCCACGGGCCGAAGGACCATCCCGGTGTCAATTCCATCGAGTTCGACTACATCAAGGAAGGCGGCGCGCTGGTCGACATGGATGGCGGCCAGGGTGCGCAGAGCGGGCCGAAATGGGATCACATCCGCCAACTGCTCGGCAATCGCATGATGCTAGGTGTCTATCTCGGACAATATTGCATCAACGCGCTGACCTACTTCTTTCTGACCTGGTTCCCGGTCTATCTCGTCAAGGAACGCGGCCTGACCATCCTGCAGGCGGGCTTTGTCGCGACGCTGCCGGCGCTCTGCGGCTTCTTCGGCGGCGTGCTCGGCGGGGTGATCTCCGATGTGATCCTGCGCAAGACCAACTCTCTGACGCTGGCGCGCAAAATCCCGATCGTTGGCGGCATGCTGCTGTCGATGGCGATCATCGGCTGCAATTATGTTGATGGACAGGCGTTCGTCGTCGGCCTGATGGCGCTGGCGTTTTTCGGAAAGGGCATCGGCGCGCTCGGCTGGGCCGTGGTGTCGGACACCTCGCCCAAGGAAGCCGGCGGAGTCTCGGGGGGCCTGTTCAACATGTTCGGCAATTTGTCGAGCATCACGACGCCTATCATCGTCGGCTACATCCTCAGCGCCACCGGCTCCTTCAACGGCGCGCTGGTGTTCATCGGCGCCAACGCGCTGGTCGCGGCGATCGCCTACCTCTTTGTCGTCGGCAAGATCGAACGGGTGCAATTGCAAACATCCTGACCGCGTTCACGCAGGCCACGGGCGTTCGGGACAGGCGGCCGCCATTGTGTCTATCGAGGGATCGATGCTAAACTTGACATCCAGGCAGTCCGTCCATTCCGGACACGCATCGATGTTCGATCTAAGCCAACTCCGCTGTTTTGTCACCGTGGCGGAAGAACTTCACTTCGGCCGGGCAGCATTGCGGCTCAACATGACCCAGCCGCCGCTGAGCCGGCAGATCCAGGTGCTCGAGCACATCGTCGAGGCGCCGCTTTTGGAGCGCACCAGCCGCTCGGTCCGGCTGACGCCCGCGGGGCGAAGTTTTCTGCCCGAGGCCAAGCGTATCCTGAGGCTCGCGGAAAGCGCGTCCCAGGTCGCGCGCCGGATCGCCACGGGAAAGGCCGGGTCGATCAAGATCGGTTTCACGGCGGCGACGTCTTATGGCTTCATGCCGGAACTGGTCGCGGCCTGCCGCACCCGCCTGCCGGAGGTTGACCTGTCGCTGAAGGAGATGGTCTCCGGCGATCAGCTCGAGGCGCTCGCGTCGGGCCAGATCGACGTAGGTCTGCTCCGGCCGCCGGTCGCACGATCCGAATTCGCCTCGATCCGGGTGGTTGCCGAGCCTCTTCTCGCCGCCATACCGGAAGCGCATCCGCTCGCCGCTGTCGAAATCGTCGCCCCAAAAGATCTCAACGATCAGCCCTTCGTCATGTACTCGCCTTACGAGTCCCGCTATTTCCACGACCTGCTGGTCACGCAATTCACGCGGGCGGACATCCTGCCGCGCTATGTCCAGCATCTCAGCCAGATTCACTCCATCCTCGCGATGGTGCGGGCCGGGCTCGGGCTTGCGATTGTGCCTGAGGCGGCCGCCAGCCTGAATTTCAGCGGCGTGAAGCTGCGGCCGCTGCGATTGCGGGCGCCGGCGCTGGTCGAACTATTTCTGGTCTGGCGTCGCGAACACGAAAACCCGCTGCTGCCGTCGCTGATCGAGATCGCCGGCGGTCTGGCATCCGCCCACACGAGAAAAGAGGATTGATGCGCATTCGGCATTGTTCGATCCAGTGATTGGCTTGGACGTGCATCGGCGCGCTGACTAGAACTGCCCGCACAGCAAGCGCATCGCCAATCATTTTCGGCGCACGCGCATCCCCGATTTTCTGGACACGGAGCGGCTTACGATGAGCAAGATGATCCCACAGGACATGGCCCGGCACATCGGCGGCGGCCTTCTTTCGTTTCCCGTCACGCCGTTCAAGCCGGACTTTTCGTTCGATGAGGCGACTTATCGCTCCAACATCGACTGGCTGTGCGGCTATGACGTCGCTGGACTGTTCGCGGCCGGCGGGACCGGCGAGTTCTTTTCGCTGACGCCGGCGGAGGTCGCCAAAGTCGTCGCCGTCGCCGTGGACGAGACCAAGGGCCGCACGCCGGTCCTCGCCGGCACCGGCTACGGCACCGCCATCGCCAAGGAGATCGCCATCTCCGTCGAGCGCGCCGGTGCCGACGGCCTTCTGCTGCTGCCGCCCTATCTGGTGCATTCCGAGCAGGAGGGCCTGGCCGCGCATGTCGAGGCCGTTTGCAAATCGACCAGCCTCGGCGTCATCGTCTACAACCGCGACAACGCGATGCTCAACGAAGACACCCTCGCCCGGCTCTGCGAGCGCTGTCCGAACCTCGTCGGCTACAAGGATGGCGTTGGCGACATCGAGCTGATGACCCGGGTTTATTCGCGCATGGGCGACCGGCTGACCTATGTCGGCGGATTGCCGACGGCCGAAACCTTCGCGCTGCCTTATCTCGACATGGGCGTCACCACCTATTCGTCGGCAGTGTTCAATTTCGTGCCGCGATTCGCGACCGCCTTCTATGCCGCGGTGCGCCGCCGCGACCACGCGACGATCGAGGCGGGCTTGAAGAATTTCATCCTGCCCCTGATCGCGATCCGCAACCGCAGGAAGGGTTACGCCGTGTCGATCATCAAGGCGGGCATGAAGGTGATCGGCCGGGATTCCGGCCCCGTTCGTTCGCCGCTGACCGACCTGACTGCGGCGGAACTCGCGGAAGTCGCGGCGCTGGTGGCAAATCTGCCGGGCGCGGTGGCGGGCCGGCCCGAAGCGGCCTAATAAGGCGTAACCGCAGGCCAAACCCGGCCTGTCGTGGGAGGATAAAGTGATTCAGGACTCTGTGCGCGCCGGCTTCTCCGGCGCGCCGACGGTTACTGAGATGCAGGTGATCCCGGTCGCCGGGCGCGACAGCATGCTGCTCAATCTGAGCGGCGCCCATGCGCCGTTCTTCACCCGGAACATCATCATCCTCACCGACAATGCCGGCCATAGCGGCGTCGGCGAGGTTCCGGGCGGCGAGAAGATCAAGCAAACGCTGGAAGATGCCCGCGATCTCGTCATCGGCGAGACCATCGGCGCCTGCAACAACATTCTTGCCGCCGTTCGCGCGCAATTCGCCGATCGTGACTCAGGCGGACGCGGCAAGCAGACGTTTGATCTTCGGGTCACGATCCACGCCGTCACGGCAATCGAATCGGCGCTGCTGGATTTGCTCGGCCAGCATCTAAAGCTTCCGGTCGCGGCCTTGCTGGGCGAAGGCATTCAACGCCATGCGGTCGAGACGCTGGGCTATCTGTTCTATGTCGGCGACCGCCGCAAGACCGATCTGCCCTATGCCGACGGGACAGGCGCGCAGAACGATTGGTTTCGCCTGCGCCACGAACCGGCGCTCACGCCTGAGGCGATCGTGCGCCTCGCCGAAGCCACGCACGACCTTTATGGTTTCGCCGATTTCAAGCTCAAGGGCGGCGTGCTGCGCGGCGAAGATGAGATCGAGGCGGTCACAGCGCTCGCCAAACGATTCCCGAAGGCGCGCGTGACCCTCGATCCCAATGGCGCATGGTCGCTTAATGAGGCCATTCGCCTGTGCAAGGACATGCACGGCATTTTGGCCTATGCCGAGGACCCCTGCGGCGCCGAGGACGGATTTTCCGGCCGCGAGATCATGGCCGAATTCCGCCGCGCCACGGGGCTTCCGACCGCGACCAACATGATCGCGACCGACTGGCGCCAACTGTCCCACGCGCTGCGCTTGAACGCGGTCGACATTCCCCTCGCCGATCCGCATTTCTGGACCATGCAGGGCTCGGTGCGCGTGGCGCAAACCTGTCGCGACAACGGCCTCATTTGGGGCTCGCACTCCAACAACCATTTTGACATTTCACTTGCCATGTTCACCCACGTCGCGGCGGCGGCGCCCGGCAAGGTGACCGCCATCGATACCCACTGGATCTGGCAGGACGGCCAAAACCTCACCAAAAACCCCCTGCGGATCGCCGGCGGCAAGATCGCCCTTCCAGACCGCCCCGGCCTCGGCGTAGAGATCGATCTCGCGGCGCTCGAAGCCGCGAACCGGCTCTACAAGACCCACGGGCTCGGCGCCCGAGACGATGCGATCGCCATGCAATTCCTTATTCCCGGCTGGAAATTCAACGACAAGCGTCCCTGTCTCGTGCGCTGACGCCCTTTGTCCGCCGTCCATTGGAGAAGTCGAATGAACGCTATCCTGAAGAACTACATCAGTGGTGAATGGGTCGAGGGGCCCGCCATCAGCCGCAATATCAACCCGTCGAACACCAACGACATCGTCGGCGAATACGCCAAGGCCGATGCCGCCCAGACGCAAAAGGCGATCGCCGCGGCGAAGGCCGCCTTCCCCGCCTGGTCGCGCTCGACGCCGCAGGAGCGCTTTGACGCGCTCAACCGCGTCTCCATCGAAATCCTGGCGCGCAAAGAAGAGCTCGGCCGCCTGTTGGCGCGCGAGGAAGGCAAGACGCTGCCGGAGGGCATTGGCGAAGTCGCCCGAGCCGGACAGATTTTTGCGTTCTTTGCCGGCGAGGCGTTGCGCCTGACGGGCGAAAAAGGTGCCTCGGTGCGTCCCGGCCTCGAGGTCGAGATCACGCGCGAGGCGGTCGGCATCGTCGGCCTGATCACGCCATGGAATTTTCCGATCGCGATCCCGGCCTGGAAGATTGCGCCGGCGCTTTGTTACGGCAACACCGTCGTGTTCAAGCCTGCGGAGATCGTGCCGGGCTCGGCTCACGCGCTCTCCGAAATCATCGCACGCTCGGGGCTTCCCGCGGGTGTCTTCAATCTGGTGATGGGCTCGGGCTCCGTCGTCGGCCAGACCATGCTCGAACATCCGGATGTTGCAGCCATCTCCTTCACCGGCTCGGTCGGAACCGGACGCAGGATCGCGCAAGCCTGCGTCGCCTCGACACCGATGAAGAAATTCCAGCTCGAGATGGGCGGCAAGAACCCGCTGGTCGTGCTCGACGACGCCGATGTCAAGGTCGCGGTCGAAGCCGCCGTCAATGGCGCGTTCTTCTCGACCGGCCAACGCTGCACGGCTTCGTCGCGCCTGATCGTCACCGAGGGCATCCACGATCGTTTCGTCGAGGCGCTGACCGAACGCGTCAAAGGCCTTGTCGTCGACGATGCGTTGAAGGCCGGGACCCATATGGGACCGGTGGTGGACCAGACCCAGCTCGACCAGGATTTGCGCTATCTCCAGATCGGCAAGCAAGAAGGCGCCAGGCTGCACTGGGGCGGCGAAATGCTCAAGCGCGAAACCCCCGGCTTCTACATGCAGCCTGCGATCTTCACGGGTGCTGCCAATGCGATGCGGATCGCGCGGGAGGAAATATTCGGACCCGTGGCCTGCGTCTTCCGCGCCAAGAATTACGATGAAGCGCTGGCGCTCGCCAATGACACGGAATTCGGTCTGGCCGCGGGGATTTGCACATCGAGCCTCAAATACGCCTCGCATTTCAAGCGCAACAGCGAGGCGGGCATGGTGATGGTCAACCTGCCGACCGCGGGCGTCGACTATCACGTGCCGTTCGGCGGCCGTAAGGGATCGAGCTATGGCGCGCGTGAACAGGGTGCCTATGCCCGCGAATTCTACACCATCGTGAAAACGGCCTATACCTATCCGGGCTAGGCAGCGGACGGGACGCGGCGACAGACCGAGACAAGGGAGAGTGTCGTGACGGTACATGCGACGGCGCAGGCTTACGAGCCGCGCTATATCAGGCTCGACGCCAACGACAATGTCGCGATCGTGGTCAATGACTTTGGGTTGCCCGCGAAGACCCGCTTTCCCTGCGGTCTTGAGCTGCGCCATTTCGTGCCGCAGGGTCACAAGGTGGCGCTTTCCGATATTCCGGAAGGCGCCGCAATCCGCCGCTATAATGAAGTGATCGGCACCGCCGCGCAGCCGATCCTCGCCGGCGAGTGGGTCGACGAAGCGCGCATTCGCATGCCGACGCCGCCGGAACTCGACAAGCTCGAACTCGCGACCGCCGTTCCCGCAGCCCAGGCGCCGCTGGAAGGCTACACCTTCGAGGGTTTTCGTAACCCCGACGGTTCGGTCGGCACCAAGAACGTGCTGGCGATCAGCACCAGCGTGCAATGCGTCGCCGGCACGCTGCAGCTCGCGCTCAAGCGCATCAAGGCGGTGCTTCTGCCGAAATACCCCAATGTCGATGACGTCGTCGCGCTGACGCACAATTACGGCTGCGGCGTTGCGATCACCGCGCCGCTCGCCATCGTGCCGATCCGGACGCTGCAGAACATCGCCCGCAATCCGAATTTCGGCGGCGAGGTCATGGTTGTCGGCCTCGGCTGCGAGAAGCTGGTTCCAGAACGGCTGCTGCCGAACGAAGTAGCCGACAGTGTCGTGCGCATGCAGGACGAGGCGTTCGACGGTTTTGGTGCCATTGTCGATGCCATCATGAAAATGGCGGAGGAGCGGCTCGCCGTGCTCAACCGGCGCCGCCGCGAAACCTGCCCGGCTTCTGATCTGGTCGTCGGCTTACAATGCGGCGGCTCCGACGCCTTTTCCGGCGTCACGGCCAATCCGGCCCTGGGCTTCGCGGCCGATCTTCTTGTGCGCGCCGGTGCGAGCGTGATGTTTTCCGAAGTCACCGAAGTGCGCGACGCCATCCATCTGCTGACTCGCCGCGCCATCAACGAAGATGTCGGTCGCGCCCTGATCCGCGAAATGGATTGGTACGATGATTATCTCGCCAAGGGCGATGCCGACCGCAGCGCGAATACCACGCCCGGCAACAAAAAGGGCGGGCTCGCCAACATCGTGGAAAAGTCGCTCGGCTCGATCGTCAAGTCAGGCACCAGCCCGATCGTCGACGTGCTGTCGCCCGGCGAGCGGGTGCGCAAGAAAGGCATGACCTTCGCGGCAACGCCGGCGAGCGACTTCATCTGCGGCACGCTGCAGCTCGCCTCCGGCATGACGCTGCAGGTATTCACGACCGGGCGCGGCACGCCTTACGGGCTCGCCGCAGCACCTGTGATCAAGGTGTCGACGCGAACGGAGCTGGCGCGCCGCTGGAAGGATCTGATCGATTTCGACGCCGGCCGCATCGCCACCGGCGAGGCCACGATCGAGCAAACCGGCTGGGACCTGTTCCGCCTGATTCTGGATGTCGCGAGCGGCCGGACCAAAGTGTGGTCGGACCGCTGGGGCATTCATAACGATCTGACCCTGTTCGCCCCCGGACCGGTGACCTGATCCGAAGCGAGCGTTGCTCGCAGCAGGTTTCCGGGAGGCCTATCAAAGCCTGCCCGAATAGCTCGCAACCAGCTTCACCAGATCGGCTTGCCGTTTGGTGGCGGTCTTTTCATAGATGCGATGCAAATGGGTTTTGACGGTTTGCTCGGAGATGCCGAGCACCGGCGCGACTTCAGGTACGCCGCCGATCTCGACGATGGCAAACATGACCCGGACCTCCGCCGGCGTCAGCTTGAACTGGTCGGCGACCGCCTCGGGCGGTGACGGCAAATCCAGCGCTGCCTTGCGGACGAACATCGCCGCCGCAGCCGAGTAGGAAACGCCCGCCTTGCGGCGCGCTCCCGAGGTCAGGGGCAGCACGTGAGCGACATAGCGCTCGCCGCTGCGCGCCTTCAGCGGCACGGCGATACCTCTTTTTCCGACGGCGGCGTCGCCTGCCTGGGCCGCCGTGAATATTTCGAGCAGATTCCGGTTACTCTCAAGATCAAGCGCCGCGATCCGGCCGTTGCTGGCGCGCAGCACGTCGGCCTCGGCGATAAGGCGATGCGCGCTGGCATTGGCGTGAATGATGCGCCCATTCGAGTCCACGATGAACATGCCGGAGGCGAGCTGATCGAGACTGTCGGCCAGCGCTGCGGCCTCGACGCGATGCAGATCGATCACCTTGCCGATTAGCATGGCGCGCCGGACATGTGGCGTGATCAGCTCAAATCGCCGGCGCATGCGGTCGTCGACCTGCCCCTCATCGGCATGGCGCATGGCGGTGAACAGCGCACAGCTTGTCGCGCCCTTTTCCAGGTTTGAAAACAGGCCGTCCATCAGGCCCTGTGGCGCAAGCCATTCGCGAAAGAAGCGTGTCTGGACAAACTCCTCGCACGAAATCACGTCGGGAATGGCAATCGGCAACTCCACGTCGAAAAACACGACACCGGGAAAGATCGGATTTATCCTGCCGTACTTCTGCAAATAGAGATCGAAATAATGAGGCGCGCTGGACTCGCGGCCCCACCAGAACAGCGCGTCCGTCGCCCTGCTGATCGAGTCCTGTGAATGCAGGCTGGCCGAGGCGGCGCCGACATAGCCGCAGATGCTTTCGATCGCACTCGGCCACAGCCCCGGATCGAGCGACGCATCGTAGATGTCACCGATAACCTGCGAAACCTCTTCCGCTTCACGCATGCAGATGGCTCCCAGCCCTGCCCTCCCGCGATACCGTAACACGTCCGGGCAGCCCGCGCAGCCAGCGTCTCCATCGATCGGGTGACGCGCCGACTGGTCTGGTCCGGTAGGTTAAGGCCCGTCGGATGACCATTGCGGCAACCACAACTGGCAGCCCGAGCTACCGCACGACCGGAGCACGATGGTCCCGTCGGACGGCCCAACTGGCCCGTGAAAAGGAGAACATCATGCGCGACGAAGCCAAGATCAAATTGCGTGAGAGCCTGCGCGGCTCGGTCATCGAGCGCGGCGCGGCCAATTATGATGAAGCCCGTGCGCTCTATAACGGCATGATCGACAAGCACCCTTTGCTGATCGCTCGCTGTGTCGATGTCGCCGATGTGATCGCGGCGGTGAATTTCGGCCGCGACAATGGCCTGCGCATCGCGATACGCGGCGGCGGCCACAATGGGCCGGGACTCGCCAGCGTCGATGATGGCCTGGTCATCGACCTGTCGGAGATCAAGGGCGTGCGCGTCGACCCGGTTGCCCGTACCGCGCGGGTCGGCGCTGGATGCACCCAGGGCGACGTCGACCATGCCACCCACGCGTTCGGCCTCGCCGTGCCGGCCGGCATTATCTCGACGACCGGCATCGCCGGCCTGACCTTGAGCGGCGGCCACGGTTATCTGACCCGCAAATACGGGTTGACCATCGACAATCTGATCGAGGCCGATGTCGTGCTGGCCGATGGCAGCTTCGTCGTCGCCAATAAGGACAACAACTCCGATCTGTTCTGGGCGCTGCGTGGCGGCGGCGGCAATTTCGGTGTCGTCACCTCCTTTGTGTTCAAGCTCCATCCGGTGAGCACGGTGTTTGCCGGACCGATCGCCTGGGACCAGAAGCACGCCCGCACCATCATGCAGCGCTATCGCGATTTCCTCCCGAAAGCGCCGGAGGAGCTCGGCATTTTCCTCGGGCTCAAGACGGTCCCGTCGAGCGCACCGTTTCCGGAGGAACTGTGGGGCAAGCGCATCTGTCTCTTGATGTGCTGCTACGACGGCTCCGAGGACAACGGCAAGAAGGTTTTGGCGCCGCTGCTCGACGCGCTGCCGGCGCCGTGGTTCAACTGGATGGGAACGATGCCGTATCCGGCCGTGCAGAGCATGTTCGACGGGCTCTACCCGAAGGGAATGCAGTGGTATTGGCGGGGGGATTTCGTCAAGACGCTGCCGGACTCAGCGATCGACGCCCACCTCGAACAAGCGGCAAAAACGCCGAGCGAATTGTCGCTGATGCATCTTTACCCGATCGACGG